>JAVVRZ010000001.1:300000-450277 GCA_036654455.1 Clostridia bacterium
AGTCGTCTATTTTGTTGACTACAAGCAATACCGGCTTTTTTGAACGTCTAAGTAAGCTTGCTATGTCAAAGTCGTCGGCTGTTAGTTCGCTTCTGCCGTCGACAAAAAATAAAATACAATCGCAAACTTCAATAGCAAGTTCGGCTTGTTTAACTATATGCGTGTGCATTGTATCGGTAGATTTTAACTCGATACCGCCCGTATCTACAATAGTAAATTGATGCCCTAGCCAATCTACGTCCGAATATATGCGGTCACGAGTAACGCCCGGCGTGTCTAAGACGATTGAAATTCGGCTACCGCTAATTTTATTGAAAAATGTTGACTTGCCTACGTTAGGTTTGCCAATAATAGCTACTAATGGTTTCATATAATTTCCTTTAAACTAGAAAGTGACTAGGTCAAACAAGTCAATATCGGTTTTTACGACTGTGGAGTCGAGATAATGCAACGGAGAATTTTTCTCAAAGTGAAAAGTAAGTTTGTAACAGTATAAGGCTTGTTGTTTAACTTTGTACTTCTTACTAATGGCATTGACTCCATATTTGCCGTCGCCAACTATTGGTAAATTGTGAAAAGCCAGGTGCGCCCTTATTTGGTGTGTACGTCCTGTAACTAGCGTTACGTCAAGCAAAGACAGTTCGCCTTTGCGTTTAATAAATTTGTAATGTGTTTCTATCGGCGAATATCCAACTTTTTGGGTTGAAGAAACATATACTTGACTCTTTTTGCTATCTTTAAATAAAAAATCTTTAAGAATTTCGCTCTTTTTGGGTTGTCCGCTAACTAGACAATAGTATTGTTTGTCAAGTTCCCTATCTTTAAACACTTTGAGCAGTTCTTTTTCGGCAACATCGTTTAAGGCAAACAAAACTAACCCCATAGTGTTGCGGTCAAGCCTGTGAACGGCTTTAACTGTAATTTCGTCAAGTTGAGCGTTAAGACGAGTTGTCAAACTGTCCTCGCCTTCAACTTCAATTCCTGCCATTTTGTTTGCGACAAGAATATTTGTGTCTTGAAAAACAATCTCGATATTATCTTTTTCTCTATCTTTAATGTAGATATTGATAATGTCGCCAGTGTTGACATAAACGTCTTCGCCAATACGCCTACCATTGACTTTTACATTGCGATTGTTAATTACTTTAACAATTTGGAAAAAGCCTAACTCGGTATTTTTTGCTATCGCATCAGATAACAAAGTACGATTTAAAATTTTAATTTCTTGTAACATAGAAATATTATACCAAAAAAAGATAAAAGTAGCAACTACTTATACAAAATAGTGTTTCTTAAATTAAAATTAGCTAGTCAAATATTTAACTAGCTAAAATACTTTTTAAAAGATTAATTGTTTTAACTTCTTCGCCATTCAACCTTGTTTATAATTTAAGGCGTATATTTAGTCTTCGTCGATAATGTAGTCGCAAAAATGTTTGCCTTTGGGATTTTTTGGCGGAGTTGAGTTACATTCAAACTGCTTGCTTGTAACATAGACAAGTATACAGTCGTCGCCGATACGTTTAACCTGCGTCCACGGAATATACAAATCGTCTTTGCTACGAAAAACCTTGCGTTCTTGTGGCACAACTATGCCTTTTATTACGCAATTTTCGCTACTTATTACTATATCGCATATTCTTCCTAGCCTTCGCCCGTCGGTAACGTTGATAACTTCTTTACTTCTTAGCTCGTTATAGGTAATATCCATTAATAACCTCTTAATATTTGTTATTATAAGTTTAGTTTGAGTTGAGTTTTTATATGACAAAAAACAAGCTTTTTCTTTAAAATATTACTTATAAACTGTAAACAAGCTTTTTCTTTAAAATATTACTTATAAACTGTATTTATAATTTAAATACATATTTAAGCGATTTATCGACTACATATATTGTTTTAACTCTAAAAATGCGTTTTTTTCTAATCTAGAAACTTGCGCCTGAGAAATTCCAACTTCTTTTGATACTTCGCATTGAGTTTTTCCTTCATAGTAACGAAGTCGCAAAATATTTTGTTCTCTTTCGCCTAATTTTTTTATAGCTTGACTAAGCGTAACGTTATCTATCCAAACATCGTCGTTTCCGGACTTGTCGGCAATTTGGTCGACATAAAGTAGGCAATCTTTGTCGTCGCTATAAACGGGTTCGTAGAGCGAAATTGGTTCGTTTATGGCGTCAAGACAGTAAGTTATTTTTTCAATAGGTAGGTCTAGGGCTTGCGATACATTGTTGAGGTCTATTTCGTCGCTACTTTGCTGTTCAAGAAGTTCTCTTGCAAACATAACTTGATACGCCGTATCCCTTATGCCCCTTGAAACTCTCATACTATTTGTTTCTCTTAAATTGCGTCTAATCTCGCCTATTATCATAGGCACGGCATAAGTGCTAAATTTGACGTTTAAGTCAATGTTGAAGTTGTCGACTGCTTTGACAAGTCCTACGCAACCAACTTGAAATAAATCGTCTAGATTATTGCTTCTTGCCGTATATCTTTGAACTACCGATAAAACTAACCTTAAATTTGATATTATAAATTGTTTTCGAACTTCATTATCGCCCGACTTTATTTGTTTTAACATCTCAAAAGACTCTTTATAGGATATTTTTGGCAATTCCGCCGTATTTACACCGCATATAACAACTTTTTTAACCATAAAACACCTCCAAAATATCTTGCTAGACCTATTTTGCGCTAATTAATCTAAAATATACAATAAAAAGTGTCGCAAACTATGTTGACATTAGAACAAATATACATTAAAATTATATAGACAAATAATACAAAAGGTAGAAATTATGAAAAAAGAATATTATGAAGGTATTGACAAACTGCATATTAGGTCAGCGCTTAATGCGCTTAATATACCGCTTGACAAACCTACGATAGCTATTATTTCAACTCAAAACGAGGCGGACCTATCTAACAATACTCTTGAAATGGTAACTAAACGAGTGTGCGAAGGCGTGTTGAGCAATGGCGGTATTCCTAAAATTATGCACGTTTCAACCTTTTGCGATTCGACAATTTATGGCACAGAACAAGCAAAATATGAAATTTTACTTCGCAACTCTATCGCTAATCAAATTGAAATGCTTGCAAGCAACAAATTTTTTGACGCCTTTGTCTTTGTCGCTTCTAACTCAATAGCCGTTGCTGGTATGCTTATGGGCGCTATACGAATTAACCTTCCGTGTATATTTGTAAGCGGTGGTACGATGGCGCCGATTAAGAGTTTGGTTGACGAACACATCGGTTATAACTACTGGTATACCGCTGTTGGCAAAATAAAAAATGGCGAAATAAACATTGACCAAGCCAAGAAAATTGAGCAAACTAAGCCCCTTTTTACCGGCATAGATTGCGAACTTTACGAACCTAACAGCATCAACTGTATGTTAGAGGTTCTAGGTTTGGCTGTATCGGGCAATAGTACGGTTATGTCTTATTGCTCAACACGCCTTGACCTTGCCTACAAGAGCGGTCAAATAGTCCTAGAAATGATAAAAAACGACCTTACGCCCAGTAGAATTATCAACGCAAATTCTCTTACGGCTTGCCTAGTCTACGACCTTACAGTCGGCGGAAGTTGTTCAAATATTCTGCATTTACTAGCCTTTGCAAATGAGATAAAAAAATATTGGCGAATAGACACAATTAATTTTAACACAGTAGATTTACTTAGCAAGAAGATACCTGTTCTTTTTGCCAGTAGTGGCAATCGTAGCTTTGTCGAACTTCTCTGCGACGCAGGCGGAGTTTACGCCGTACTAGCTCAACTTAGTTCGCTTGCGTTAATTAATTGCGACTACCTAACTTATCTTAACAAGCCTATGTCTAAAATAGTATTTCAAGCCCCTATCAAAGATAACAAAATTATTAGAACGGCAAAAGAAGCTGTTAACCCAACCTCGTTTATTAGAGTCCTTAGCGGTAATATAGCGCAGGGCGCTCTACTTAAATTTGACGGAAAAACACCTATCTTTAATGGAACGGCAAAGGTGTACGAAAACGAAGAATCGCTTACTTACGCTATTCTTGACCGTGAAATAAAAAAAGGCGCCGTAATAGTATTGCGTAACGAAGGTATTCAATCGGGCAATGGTATGCGTCAAATTATTCAACCTATGGCTCTTTTACACGGACTTGGATTAGATAAAGACGTGGCAATAATTACCGACGCAAGAATTTGCAGTTTCTATCAAGGTTTTGCAGTTGGTCACATTACGCCCGAAACAATCGCAAACAGTATTTTAAGTATAATTCAAGACGGCGACAATATTGAGATTAATACAATTAAGTGTAGACTTACCGTAGATATTAAGGCAAAAGAGATTTCCAAACGCAAAACTAACGCTATCGGCGAAACACAAGCAAATTCTGCCCTTGTTAAACGCTGTAAAAACATTTCTACTGCGGTTGAAGGTTGCGTAGAAAACTAATTATCAGTAAAAACTAAATAAATACATAAAACTAAACTGATAAGAAGAATATATTAAGATAAGAATTATAAAAATATTTAGTTAAGAATATTTAAAGTTAATAAATATAGAAGATATTTTATTTAAAAAGAACGGTAATTTATACCGTTCTTTTTAAATATTTATGTATATTAAATTTTAATACTTTGTAAAAAGGATTTATTGTTTTTAACAAGATTAATTATATATTTTAAAAACTATTTGTCTTGATTTTGTTTTTTAGCTTTGGCAAGTTCCTTTTTCCAACACCAATAACACAAATTCTCATAGGACTCGTCTCCGCCGATAAATACAATCGGGCCGTCGTCAACTACTTTTCCATCGATAAAACGCGCATTGATTGTACTTTTTGCTCCGCAACGACAAACTGACTTAATTTCTTGTATGCTATCGCAAAGTTCGACAATACGCTTGCTACCCTCAAATAATTCGCTCTTAAAATTGCTCATTAAGCCGTAGCAAAGTACGGGGACACTGCGTGTAACTTGTTTAAACTGTTCTACTTGAACCTTCGAACAAAATTGCGCTTCGTCGACGATAACGCAGTCAAATTTGCCAAGTTGCTTAGTTAATTCCAAAAATTGTACGTAAACGTCGGTGGTTGGATTAAAAGTATAGCAAGGACTTTCTAGTCCTATTCTAGATTTAACATAGGCTTGCTCGCCAATATTATCTCTACTGTCAAGAGAGGGTTTGAGTAAAAGCACATTCATACCCTTTTGCTCGTAATTAAATTTACACATTAACGCTTGCGCAGACTTACTACTGCCCATAGTGCCATATTTAAAATATAATCTAGGCATTGCTTGCTCCTTTTAAAATATCGTTTAGTTGTTGACTTAATTGTTCGTTTGAAACATAACTTAAACAAATTAAGTTAGGATTTCCTTTAATCATACAAGAAATATCTAAGCCTTGCTCGTAAAAACAATAAATAGGTTTATGTTTTGCTTGGGCGTAAGCTATTTCGAACCCAACGCCAAGCGAGGCAACTGTAATTTCGGCAATTACAATATCGCTTTGGTCAAGCCAGGCAACGTCTTGTTCGTATACTTGTTCGGGCGAACTTTTGCCAGTTACATATTTACAATCTGCAACGTGTTCGGTCAAAACTACGCCGTAACGTTTACAAATTTCTACCATAACCGCATAAGTACTTACTTTCTGCCTGCCACCCTTAATAGAACCGCAAAAATATATGTTCACTATCTTCTTTCCTGCTCGCTTAGAAAAATATAAGCGATTGCGTTAGGCCCTACGTGACACCCTATTGTAGGTCCCATAATGCGTATTGAAGGGCGGAATTTGTATTCGAGTTCGAGGGCGCTAGCTAGTTCGTTTGCCCCCAAAACATTGTCGGTGTGAACAACGACCATACGGTTGTCTTTTGCAAGCGTAAACTTTTTACCTTCGGCAATTATAGCTTTAATCGCATTTTTTCTACCGCCAATAACTTTTTTAATAACTTTAAGCTTGCCTTCTTTGTCAAAGGTAAGCACAACTTTGAGTTGGATTGCAGTGCCTATCATTGCGGCTGCGCCCGACACTCTACCGCCACGTTTAAGATGAAATAAATCATCTACAATTACATAGTGTTGTATATGGTGTTTGATATTTTGAACATAATCAACCGTTTCTTGCATTGTTTTGCCGTTTTGTTGCATATCATAAGCAATCTTGACTAGCATACCTTGACCAACCGTTGTTGTGTGGCTCTCAATTACTTTGGCGCAAAAATTAGGGTATTGTTTTTTGACTTCTTCAATCGCTTGGTTAGCTACGTCCATCGTAGGGGCAAGACCATAAGAAATTGTAAAGTGTATTACATTATTATGTCCTTGCTCGGCTAAGCTGGCAAAATACTCTCTATGTTTCTCAAAATTATTCATAGAAGTTTTAACCGGTATAGCTTTTCTAAGAAGGTTATAGAAGTTGACATATTGTTGATACTCGGTAAAATTATCGTCTACAAAGTGTATGCCATTTTGTTCTACCGTTAAAGTCAAGGGCAAATAGTCTAGCCCCATTTGCTTGACTTCGTCGACAAACAAGTCGCAAGTACTATCTGTTGAAATGTAAAAATTATCCATTTTTCTCCTAATGCAATATCAAAAAAACTAAATTACGACAAATTTGATATTGAAGCGATGGTAAATTTATTTATCCTTTAAAAAACAAAAAGTATAATATAGTCATTTTAACATAGACGCTTAAATTTTGCAAATATATTTACCTTTTACCTAGACAAAAAATAATTAAATATGCGAGTAGCATATCTTATGATACTCGCATATATTGATAATGCAACACCGTATACGCTGTAATCATTAACGACATAAAATATTAAAAAGAATTTATTAAAAAATGATAAAAATGCTTGATTTTTACGCAAATATTTGATAAACTATCAAGGCTAATATAGCAATGCGGGAGTGGCTCAGTGGTAGAGCGTTGCCTTGCCAAGGCAAATGTCGCGGGTCCGAGTCCCGTCTCCCGCTCCACAATTAAATTGTCCCCCACTTATAGTTGGCACCATAGCCAAGTGGTAAGGCAGAGGTCTGCAAAACCTTCAACCCCAGTCCGAATCTGGGTGGTGCCTCCAAAAGCAAACCTATTGCCCTTACTTATATGGCGATAGGTTAGTTTTTTTAAATGCCGATGTGGCGAAATGGCAGACGCAAGGGACTTAAAATCCCTCGAAGGCAACTTCATGCCGGTTCGAGTCCGGCCATCGGCACCAATAGCAAACGACAATATTTATTGTCGTTTTTTTATATTTAAAGTAATTTTTAGCCTTGCAAATTTAATATAGGTTAAGAAGAATTAGCTTTTTGGTCGTATACAACGCAAGATTTTTTGTCCTTTGTCCTACCAAAAGTGCGTTCAATGCGGTATATCTTGTCAATTTGACTTTGCTATATTTTTAGCTGTGTCTATTACTATTCTTCTACGTATCTTGCGAGAAAAAAGCTCGACTAAATTTAGTCGAGCTTAATTTATTATATAAAAATGTTTTAAAAAACAATATACAAATTGCTTAGACAAGTTTATTCGGTCATAATCTTAATTATTTCTTTGTCGGTTTCACGCATTCCGTCTTTTGCAAGACGCCCGATATTTTTAATATTTTGTTCTACACCCTTAGTTACAAGCCCGTCGCCTGCATAAAATTGTTGACCTTGTTTATACATATTGTATCCTAAAATACCAGAGTAAATTGCTACCGCTATCTTACTTGCGCAAGAGGGTTTAGCTCCGTCGCAAACAACACCGCTAGATATTGCAAGTCCGTTTACAATAGTATGCGCAATAGTATCGGTGTCGCCGTCAATTAAATAAGCTATGCCTGATGCCGAGCCGATACCAGCTGAGATTGCTCCGCAATACGCCGACAATTTGCCTATGCCTGTCTTTTGATGTATTGTAACTAAATTAGAAACTACTAAGGCTCTAAATAATTTGTCTTGACTTGCATTTAAATGTTTTGCATATTCAATTACAGGTAGACTTGCCGTCATACCTTGATTACCGCTTCCCGAAACAATTATTACGGGTAGTTCGCAACCGCTCATACGCGCGTCGCTACCGGCAGACGCCATAGCCATAGCCCTAAATAGAACGTCGTCGCAAGTACTTAATACAATTTTACCTATATTTGCGCCATAATTATTATTTATACCCTCATAAGAAATTGCCGTATTATATTCTATTTGCCGGCTAATAGGTTCTTTAATATCTTCAACGTCAAGAGTATTTGCATAATCTACTATGTCTTCGATGTTAAGTAGCCCATATTCTTCGCAATAAACTTCTTGCTGTTCTTTTTCGTCAAGCGAGAATACAACTTTATTATCTTTTTCTACCCTAATTATATTAGTATGAAGGTCGGCTAAAATTACTTTTGCGCAATGTTCGTCGTCTTGTACAAATAATTCGATATAAAGTTGCTTAGAAGAAGAACTTGGAGAAATAGAAATATTGTCTTTGAGCAAATATTCATCTATTTTTTGGCGTTGCCCGTCGTTAATATGAGAAAGAACTTCAAGTTTATCGCTGAAATTTCCTGCGATTAGTCCGGCTACAAGCGAAACTTTAATGCCTTTAAGCCCCTTAGTATTGGGAACAACCACGCTTTTTGCATTTTTAATGATATTACCGCACACAGATAAACTACACTTTGTGGGTAGTTTGCCTAGCGTTTCCCTAGCGACAGATGCGCAGTAAGCTAACGCAATAGGTTCGGTACAGCCAAAGGCTGCGACAAGTTCTTTACTAAGTATATGACAATATGCCTTGTATTTAGCATCGCTCTTTAACATTTGTAACTCCTTATAGCAACTAATATATTTATTTAAGTGTTGCGTAGTAAATAATACTTTCTTTTATTGCAATTTCAATCGCATTAGTCATAAGACTAAGTTCCATGTAGGGAGCGCTAGGTTTATCTACGACTTGTTCTTTTATATAAGGAACGTGTATAAAACCATTGATATAGCGTTTATTTTGTTGAAGCAATCTATATAAGACGCTATTGCAAACATACGAACCTGCTGAAAGCGACAAAACAACGGGAATATCAGCTTTTTTAATAGCTTCTACAATATTTTCAACTGGTAAAGTCGCAAAATACGCCGTTTGTCCGCCAAAAATTAAATAGTCGGCATCGCCTACATTCTCTTTTATTTTATAGTTTAGTCCAACTTTTTCAATCGCTATTGCCTTGCTATTGCCAGATTGTCCAACATTTATAATTATATCGGGATTATATTGAGATATTAAAGCGTTAAGTTCTTCAAAAGAACGTGAAAAGTCGGTAGTAATCTCTCTTACAATAATGTTAGCCCCTTCGATTACACTAGGTAAATTCTTTACGGCTAAGTAAGAAGGGTTGACTACTTCTTTGCCAAAAGGCGTAAAACCCGTAACTAAAACAAGCATTAATTCTCCTTTTATTTGTCAACAGACCTTATAAATATTTGCAAATTTGTCCCGACCAACTTTTTTATTATAGCATAATCGAATTAAATTTGCAATATAAGCGTAGCAAATTAAAAGCCTATAAATTTTACAGCGATAGATTAATTGAACGTTTTATCTATTGTATTTTTGGCTAATATTTCTAATGTATTCGCTTAAATTTGCCGAAAAATCTCTTTTATGCGTTCGATAACTCCAATTTAAACAAGACAATGTCGAAGGTAAATTCATTCTGCTTGACTTACCTTGACATAAGAAGTCTTGCAAGGGGATAATCACCATATTTGAACGACTAGCGTAAGCAAGATTAATTAATGTTTGTATAGTATTTTTATAACCGTTAGAGCTATATTTAACGCCTAGCGCCTCGCATTGAAGTTTAAGCTGTTTGTAAAACTCTTTTTTGTCACTTAGTTCCTTAATAAATTGAGCCAAAGGCGCATTATCGTGCGTGCCGGTGTATACGACACAATTTTTATTGTAATTTGTAGGCTTATGACAATTTGCAGGGTCTTTATCAAAGGCAAATTCAAGAACTTTCATATTAGGATAATTCGTTTGTTTAACAAGCTCTTTTACATCGTCGTCAATTTGCCCTAAATCTTCGGCGATAATTTTTTTATCAAGCAAGTCTTTAAATAGGTCAAAACCTACGCCGACAAGCCATTTACCGCATTTGGCGGTAGTTTCTGCGTATGGAATTGCATAGTAATTTGCAAACCCTCTAAAATGGTCTATTCTTACATAATCGAAAAGTTTTAAAGCGTTATTTATTCGGTCTATCCACCACTTATAGTTTGTCTGTTTGATATATTCCCAGTCATAGATAGGATTTCCCCAAAGTTGCCCGGATTGGCTAAAATAGTCGGGCGGACAGCCTGCGACTACTGTTGGCTTTCTCTCTTTGTCGAGTAGAAACATTTGAGGATTTTCCCAAACTTCTAAGCTATCGTAAGATACATAAATAGGCATATCGCCGATAATTTCAACGCCTAAATTATTAGCGTAACTTTTAAGAGCAAACCATTGTTGAAGAAAAATGTATTGCGTCCACTCCCAAAATTCTATGTTTTTACTTTGCGCAAGACAAAATTGGCTTAAAGCGACGCTGTCCCTATTGCGGTATTGTAGCCCCCATTTATCCCAACTAATACCCTTATGATGTTGTTTAATGGACATAAATACGCCATAATTATGATATTTGCCTACTTTTAAAAAGTCGGCGTACTCTTGGCTGGGTTTAAATCTAGTAAACGCTTTAAAAAGCAAATTAAAACGGTTGTGATAAAGAAATTCGTAGTCGATAGGTTCAACATTATTTGTCGCAGTTAAAATATCTTCTTTGGTGAGCAAGTTCATATTCTCTAAAATATCAAGGTCGATAAAATACTGATTAAAGGCATAACTGCAACAAGATTGGTACGGACTATCGCCATATCCAGTAGGCACAAGGGGCAATATTTGCCACAGTTTAAGCCCGCACGAATTTAAAAAATCTACAAAATTATAGGCGGACTTACCTAGGCTACCTATGCCGTAATCGCTAGGCAAAGAGCTTATGTGCATTAAAATTCCGCTTTTACGCAAGTTGTCAGTCATAATCTTCTCCCCCCGCTTTTATCTAACGTAATAAAATATATTACTAATTTTACCACAACTGCCTAACTATAAGCAAGAAGAAATATCCCCCGCTTAAATAAATCTTTAATATTCTTTTAATTTAATTACAATTTATTTAACAACAAAATCTACCGCCTAAAATATTTAAGCGGTAGAATATTACCAGTATTATAAAATTAATTTAACAAATTATTTATTTGGCACTACTATTTGACTGCCGTAAACTTTATCTTTTATCCAAGGCGAAACAATGCTTACAATTTGATTGTCTTTTGTAGTAAATCTCATTGTTGTGTTTGTTCCATCGCTAGTTACCGCAAGCCCGATAAAGTATTTCTCAAAGAATTTGTCGCCTACGTCAATTTGTTGTACGTTGCTCTTTCGTGAAACCATCACAAGCGGAAAAGATGCGTTTGTAGTATAGCCTTCGGGCTTAGTTGAAGTATACCCTGCGTAGGCTTCTTGCAAATATAAAGGGGTATTTGGTTCGGCATTTGGCTCGACATACATTAGTTGATGTCTATGTCCGGCAAACATCATAGTCAATTTCATTTGATTAAGCCTTTCAATCCAACTATCTTTGACTTTGCCTGCGTGGTCTTTTGCATATTTGAAAGTAATAGGAATATGACAAATTCCTATGCGATAATCAATACCTTCGGCGTCAAATTCGTCGTCTTTGTTATCAAGAATAGTGTCTAAAAATTCGGTTTGATCGGCTCGGTATTGGTCAAATCTAGAAGAATCGTAAAACTCCGCCCAGTTATCGCCGTGATCCTCGCCTAAGTCAAGCACAACTCCCCAGATATTTTGCATTTTAAAGGTAAAATAGAAGTTTTGATTTACCGAACCTACAAATTTATATAATTCGTCGGCAATTAAACCTTTTGTTTCGTGATTTCCCCTTGCGTAAACAGTGGGAATTTCGCCCCTAGTAATTCCGCCCATAACTCTAAGCCCATAGACAACGTCGCCGATAGTATCAAGCCAGTTAGCCGTATCTCCGCAACAAATTAGGAAGTCTAACTTATCGCCAAAGAAATTGCCAGCCTTAATAGCTTGCCTATATTCGGTATGAGTATCGCTTAAAACATAGTAGTTTAAGCCGTTTTCGGTATCGATACCACGCCAATTATATTCTTGACTTATGGTAACGCCCTGCATTGCGCTATAAGGTCCTCTTAATATCATTGCCCGAGAAAAAATAGTATATCCGCCTGCATTGTCTAGCTCCTCCATAGGCACGCATACTTTATGAACTCGGTCTTGACTTGTTCTTGAACCTGCATAGGTAGCGTTATACTCTTTGTCGCCTACTTTAACCCACGCCGTACTCTTTGCGCTAGTTATAAATACAATTTGATATTCTTCTTCTACTGCGTATACAACAGGCGTAGTCTCAAATTGATTAGGAATAATGCCAAAATATCCAAAGAAAATGCCAAAAACTAAAACAAAAACTAAAACAAATTTAAATATTCTACTATTTGCAAGTTTGGTCTTAGGATAATAGAATAAAAGAAATACAAGCAAAGCAATCAATGCCGTAAAACCAAAGGCTATTGCAAACTCACGCAAAAAATATTTGTAGCTGTCGTATGCGACGCTTATTATATAGCACTCTACAACAAAAAAGAACAACGTCAACACGCTGAAAATAATAGTAGGTATTAAGTATCTCTTACCGGAAAGCAAGATTATTAGACTTGCTACTGCAATTAGAAACATTAAAGCAATTATGATATAAGGCGAAGCCTTGCCTAAAATTGCAATAATACCTGACCACATTGAGTGTATGGCATAAAAACATAGCACGTTAAACACCGAAATGACAGTAGAAGTTATAGATAGCCATAATTTACTTTGTTTCATATATATTCTCCTTTATTGATTACCTAATTAATTATATAACGAATATATACAAGTGTCAATGCAAGTTATATAAAATATACTTTGCCATAAGATTAAAATTAAACCAAAAAATAGGTTACTAGATTTGACAATCAAAGAATATATTATATTAAAGAACTTTATCTGTCTAGGTAAATTTTACATAAACAGATAGGAGAGAATTTATGGAATACCTTCAAATTGTAGGAGTACCTGCGATAGCAACCATAGTATATTGGGTTATTAACTTAATGAAATATACTTTTAACAGCGATGTAAAATTTTTAAGGTTTGTACCTTTACTGTCAGCGCTAATAGGCTCGATTATGGGCGTTTTGTGCTACTACCTTGCGCCCGAACTTATTTCGGCAAACAATATAGTAGTAGCGATTATCGTAGGCGGAGCAAGCGGTCTTTCGGCTACTGGCACGCATCAAATAATTAAACAACTTGGCGAAAAAGACGGAGTTGAACCGCCAAAAAAATTATAATAAGAAAGGTAATTATTATAGTAAACAAGCTAATTTAGCTACAAATAACCGCTCAAAATATATTTTGAGCGGTTAATGGTTAATTTAATATTTCTCAATTTATTAAAAGATTGATTTGTTAAAGGTAAATTATGTTTGATTAATCGTCAAGAATTTCTTGACAAAGTTCTTCTAGCGTTTGACTGACTTGGGTTAATTCGCTAAGTTCTACTAAATGAGTTGTGGTTACGCCTTTTTCAACTTTTGTTATTTTTACTGATTGCTTGTCAATATCGCTTACTACGGTAAAATCAATATTGGGCGTTGTGGTTACGGTAATTAAATTATTTGGGCTAACGGTTTGGGTCTTAGTCGCAGTTACCCTACTTATTCGTTTATTATTTCGTGAAGTTATTCTCAAATGTTTTCCTCTCTACTCTTAGTAATAAATTCTGTCTTAATATTATACAGTTTGTCTGATAGGTCTACCTTGTAAATTTCGCTCTTAACATTACGGGTATGTTCTTCCCAAAATTGAGCAAGGTTATCTTTGGCTTTTTGCTTAATTTTATATATGTCGGGCAATTTAACAACAAGCTTGCCATTAGAAATAATCGTATTCATCATTGGTTTTAGATAGAAGTCGCTGACAATTTGTCTTTTCCAACGTTCGGCGGGGTGAGTAATTATTAAAGGTTTGTTTTCGTCGATTACTTCGTCATATACGCAAATGATATCGGCAAGAGCTTTATTTGTAACCTTGCTGATTAATCTATAAAACGTCTTTCTACAAGGGTTGGTAATTTTAATAGGATTGTCCGAAATTTTCATTTTTGGTATATATTCGCCGTTAACTTTTAATGCCGCAAGTTTATAAACACCGCCTAGACTTGGTGTTTCGTTGCTTGTAATTAGTCTTGTGCCAACGCCGTAGACGTCAATTCTTGCGCCCTGATTGTTTAGCGATTGTATTACATATTCGTCAAGGTCACCGCTAACAAATATCTTTGCGTCGGGGTAACCTGCTTGGTCTAACATTGCGCGAGCTTTTTTGGATAAATAAGCTAAGTCTCCGCTATCCAGTCTTATGCCAACGGGTCGAATACCTTTTTGGTTAAGTTCGTCGAATACTTTAATTGCGTTAGGAACGCCACTTTTTAAGGTGTCGTAAGTGTCGACTAGCAACATACAGTTGTTTGGATAAAGTTCGGCGTAAGCTCTAAACGATTCTAGCTCGTTATCGAAAGACATTACCCAGCTGTGAGCGTGAGTACCTTTTGGAGTAAGGTTAAACATTTGACAAGTAAGCACATTGCTCGTACTACTGCAACCGCCGATTACGGCAGCTCTTGCGCCATAAATTGCAGCATCTGGGGCTTGCGCTCGTCTTAAACCAAATTCAAGTACGCTACCATTTCCTGCCGAACGACAAACTCTTGCCGATTTAGTTGCAATTAAAGTTTGGAAGTTGACAATATTAAGTAAAGCGCTTTCTATAATTTGAGCTTCGATAATTGGCGCTTCTATTGTAATTACGGGTTCGTAGGGAAAAACAACCGCCCCTTCTTCTACGGCGTAAACATTGCCCGAAAACTTAAAATTACTTAAATATTCTAAAAATTCCTTCGACATTTCATTAGTACTGCGTAAAAATTCAATATCTTGTTTAGAAAAGTGTAAATTCATAATATATTCTACGGCTTGTTCGAGTCCGGCGGCTATGCAATAGCTACTCTCGTCATAGGGACGGAAAAAAAGGTCGAATACGGCGACGGTGTTGGACATATTCTTCTTAAAATAGCCGTTGCTCATAGTCAATTCATAGTAGTCAGTCATCATACTTAGATTTCTCATATCTAAATAATCTCCTTTGCTAAATATATTTAACTTCTTAATTTGTCTTGTGTGTTGGTTATATATTTACCTTATGTTAATTTTTTGCTTGTTTTTTATGAAAAATTCGCTTTAACAAAACAAGAATTTCTTTGCGATAAATTACGATTATTTTAATAAAAGCAAGAACTATTACAAGAATAGACACCGCCTGCGATATTCTTATGCCGGTATCCCAAAGTTGTTGTTTCCAAATAAGAGGAACTCGCAAAAACAAGCTGTCGGTACGCAGACCTTCTATTACAAGTCTAACCGCTCCATAGAATAAACCGTAAAAGGTCAAACACCAACCGTTGCGGTAATGTTTGTTTTTAAGCAATAGTAAACAAATAATAAAACCTAATAGAGTACACATCGACTCGTAGAAAAATGTCGCCTGATAAAAACTACCGTTAATTTCTACGGCGTTAGGAAACCATTGCCAAATAGGGTTGGTAATTATATTGCCGTGAGCTTCGCCGTTGATAAAGTTACCCCACCGCCCCATTGATTGCGCTAAAAATAAGCCCGGAATAATGCAGTCGGCAATTTCGAGAAAGTTAAGTTTCTTTACCTTTGTTATAATGTATACGGCGACATATCCTGCGATTACTGCGCCATATATGCCTAGTCCGCCGTCACGAATTGCAAATATATGCTTAAAACTCCAATAGTAAGCCTGTGTAACCTCGCCCGACCAACCTACTGTAATCAATTCTTGATTAAAATATTGCGCCGAAGTGATATAGTCGTAAGGAAATATAAGAAAATAAAGCCTTGCGCCGATAATTGCAAGCGGTATTACCAAAACTGCGTAGTCAAGGCAAATGTCGCTTAAAAGACCTTTGCGTTTGAGCAATCTTGACATTACAATCATAGCGGCGCAAATGCCAGCTACAATAATAATGCCATAGAAATATATTGGATACCCCCAAAATTCTATGGCTCTGCCGTTAGAAGAAATTTTAATATCTAGCCAATCAAAAGAAATTTTACTTATTAATTGCCAAAATAAATACATATCTTGCTTCCTTTTCACTCAAATTAGTTAACCCATTATACCCTAGTATACAAGGCTATGTCAAGGTAAAAACAAATAGTCTGCCTCAAAATTAAAGGCAGACTAAATAAAAGTTAAATTATATATTCCACTTTCTTATATACTCAGATTTTACTTGTTTATAGTAGCAAATTGCCATAACTCCAATATTTAATAGACTAGCAAAAAATATTATAGACGAATAGAGAGAGCCGTGCGTCCTAAACGAAGGTATTGCCCAAACAAGAACTTGAAAAATTACCAAAAATACCGTACAAAATAGTAGTGCGCTAAAATATCCATAGTAAGATTTGTTGTGATTTTCAATTATTATCATAATGTCGCAAAGAATAATAGACGCTAAATAAATTGAAGGCAACACCCACTTAATAGATATTCTTATGCCTGTAAATTTGTTGATTATAAGCTCTAACATAACCGCCAAAAACGTGCCTATAATTAAGTCAATCATAATTTGATTATACAATTTGCTTTTACGAGTGATTGGAAAAAGCACGCAAAACAAAGAAAACAAAGTGCCGCACATAGCGTAAGCCGACCAAGTAATAGTATGCGCTATAAATAGGTCTATCGCAACCGCAACTACCATAATAAGTATAAGAAGTCTGTTAGCCCTGCTACGAAAGAAGTCGACTTTTTCTTCAAGAACTACTTTGGGATATATCTCATATTTTTCAATTTCTTCATATTTTTCAAAAGGTTTATCGCCCTTTTCTTCAAGAAAACTACCGCATAAAGGACAATTTTCTTCTTCTTTATTTACATTTACTTTGCAAACTGTACAATATTTCATTTTATTTCACCTCCATAAACGGTTTCTATACATAAAGGAATATTATTTTCATCAAGAATTTTTACAAATTCACGCTCGAACAAAGTGTCTTTAAGCATAGTAGAAAAAGTTATTGCGGTTAGATTGTTGTAGGTAGAAACGCCTATTCCAAATATTTCGCCTAGACAAAATTCATAGCGAACTACAAATTCTTCAAACTCTTTTGGAGCTTTAATCAAGCCTAAATTTGATAAAGTATAGGTGTTTAAGTTGCTACCAAACATACGATAAGCCATTTTAAGCGCTATGTTTTTAAAAGGCAAGGGGGCAAGTCTCATTAAAAGATGTTTTTGCGCCGAAACGTTGTAATTTATCATACGTTGGAAATATTCTTTGTTTAATTGTTTGTCAAAATCGCCTTTAATATGTTCTATTAGCTCTTCAAAAGTTCCGTCGGCATAAGTTGCGTAGATGTACGAGGTAAAATTTCTATAAGTCGTTCCGCCAAAAATTTGTCTTAGATTGCAAGGAACGCATATTCTAATTGGTTTTTTATCTTTATTTAAGGTTAAATCACAATGTTTTTTAATACTTGCTACGGCGCACGCTGAAAGAAATTGCGAGATTGTGCAATTATATTCTTTTGAGGCTTCTTTTAATTTACTTGCGTCGCATATTGCTTTACGGTGAATAACGTAATCTTTTGGCAATCGTTCGCCTATTAAATGTAGGGCTTTGATGTGTTCTACGGCCTTTTCGCCGTCGTTTGAAGCGCCCTGCGTGCTGTCGATAAGTTCTTCGTGACGGGGTAAGTCCTTAGAATGAGGAGCGTTTGTGCGGTCGGCGATAACGTATCCGCAATGCCTTAAATAAGTTGCGACTAAGGTATTTAAAAAAGATAATCCGCCTGTGCCGTCGGTAGTTGCGTGGAAAAATTCGGCGATTATCTCGTATTTACGATACAATACTCTAACGAGGGCGTGTCGCCTATCCATTTTAAACGGACGACAAGGTAATTCGGTTTCTTCTTTAACCATAACAGGATAAGACGGACTATCAAGATAATACCAAAAAAGTCCGGCTCTTAGCGTGCTTGTCATAGTTGGAAAGCGAGGAACAACGTCGTTTAAAGCTCTCTGCAAAGTTTCGGGGTCAACCTCAATATTGAGCGTGACTGATAACCTAAATAAAGCGTTATTTTCGTAAGAAATAGCCGGATAAATAAGAGCCGAGTTGTCAAGTTTGTGCCAAGCAAAGTCAAGGTAGGTTTGTTCTTTGGCAATTTCGGCTAATTTAAAAGTTAGCCCCTGCATTTGAGTAAATTTAAACTTAGACTCGGCGTTGCGTTGCTGTTTAGCAAATTTTTTTGCTTCTTTACTCATTTTTTTAGATTGCTGTAACATAATCTTTTTTTCGGTCTTATATTTATTTTTTTGGTTAGTAAGGTCAAGTTCTTTTTTGTCGACGTTTGAAACCTTTTTTTCATTTGTAGTATTTAAATTTTTAGTCATTTACTAGCTCCAAAGATAATATGTAACTTTTATATTACCACATTTTAGTTTGTTTGTATATATTATTACCAAGTTTATAAGTATAAATCAATTCTGCGTTGTCAATAATCACATTAAGTTAAAATTAAATAAAATAATAATTTATCCTAAAACGCAAATGTATATATTTTTACATACACGACAAAATTTAATTGCGAATAGGATAACAATAGGAGAAGGAACAAATGGAGATAAAAAGAGGCGATATTTTCTATGCAGACCTTAGCCCTGTTGTCGGTAGCGAGCAAGGCGGGCTTCGCCCTGTCCTAGTTTTACAAAACGACGTTGGCAATCGATACAGTCCTACGATAATAGTTTCGGCGACTACAAGCAAATTGACAAAGGCAAAACTTCCTACGCATATAGAATTGCCCACAAAAAAATACTGTATTCCCAAAGACTCGATAGTGTTGCTCGAACAACTTCGCACGCTTGATAAATCTCGCCTAAAAGACAAGATAGGCTCGTTACCGCAAGACGTTATGGAGCAAATCGACAAAGCCTTGTTAGTTTCGCTAGGCATACTTAGTTAAAGAAATACTAATGGTAGCGTAGTTGTTATACAAAAATAATTAAATATTACTAATCTACCTCTTTAAAGTCAAAGCAATCAAGATAAACCTAAGTAAAAACAATAGCGAATACTTTAAAACCATAAAAGAATTGTTTATTTTACAGAGTCAAGTTTGGGCTTGCCAAAAGGTATTTGAGCCAAAATAATGGCTACAAACATCATTCCACAGCCTATCAATTCTCGGGTGGTCAATATATCGCCGAACACCACATAACCGCCTAGAACCGAAAAGACCGACTCTAAACACATAATTAAAGAGGCGACTGTGGGATTCATATTTTTTTGAGCAACAATTTGAAGCGTAAAGCCTATGGCGCTAGAAAGTACTCCGGCGTAAAGCAAAGGGAAATATGCTTGCAAAATTAAGGTGATATCGGGTTTTTCAAAAATAAACATAGCTATAAAACCAAGTACTGCGCACACTGCATATTGTAACCAAGCAAAGTGTATGGTGTTGACCGAACTTACAAAGTGGTCGACAACAAGAATATGTATGGCAAACATTAATGCGCAACCTAGTAGAAGTAGGTCGCCGGTAGACAACTTAAATTCGCCGTCGATACACAGTAAATAGAGTCCAACGGAAGAAATGGCTACGCTGATAAATACAATCCAGTTGACTTTCTTTTTAATAAAAATTCCAAGTATAGGCACTAACACAATATAAAGCGTAGTTATAAATCCGGCTTTTCCAACCGAGTCGGTGTTGAGTATGCCAAACTGTTGTAAAGCGCAACCGGCAAATAAAATTAATCCAACGATAACTCCGGCAAATAAAGTTATTTTTTTGCCCTTAGGGTCGTTTGTACCCAAAATATTAAATTTTTCGCCTCGTCTTTTTGCCAGAATAAACATAATAGGCAACATTACCACAATAGCGAGTAAATTTCTAATGGCGATAAAGGCAAAAGAGCCTATCCCCTCGCCTGCTTTTTGAGCGACAAATGCCGTACCCCATATAAATGCGGTTACAAGTAGAATAATATTAGACCGTAATCTAGGTTTATCAATCATACTTTTATAAGGGCGAATGCAATCGCCGAAGTTTTATTGTGAGAGATAGATATCTCTATTTCTTTACCGTATTTTGCAAGTTCTTCTTTTGCCTCGCCATAAAGGACAACTATGGGCTTACCCATTATATCGTGGTCAATCTCCATTTCGTTTAATTTAACGCCGTTGCCTAGTCCAATACCGAGCGCTTTACTTATTGCTTCTTTGGCGGAAAAAAGCCCCGCAACCGTTTGAGCGGAGTTATTTTTGGTTATTATATATTCTTTTTCCTTGTCGGTAAAGAAAGTATTAAGAAAGTCTTTATTGATAAGTTTGGCTATTCTATCAATCTCAATTATATCAACGCCTATCATTCTTCCTCTTTAAGACTACTTATAGTCGTATTTATTTGCTCGTAGTCAAATCCTCGATAAAGCAAATATCTATAAAGTCCTTGTAATGTTTTGTTATCCAGTTGTTTATTCTTTAAATATTTATTTGCTTGAACTAAGCAAGATTGTTTGTAGGTTTGCGGGTCAATTTCGCAAAGAAACTGTTCGATTATTGTTTCGTCTACGCCTCGTTGAGTAAGCTCGGCTTTCATTTTTCGGTCGCCGATTGAGTTTTTAGCCTGTTCGACATAAGTTCTAGCGTAGTCAAAATCGTTAATATACTTGTAATATTTAAGTTTTGTTATGACGTTATCGACAACGACTTGGGCAAACCCCTTATCTAGCAAATAATCGGTAGCTTGTTTTTGAGTCTTTAAACTTCTTGATATATAGTCGATTGCCTTAGAAAAGGCGATATCGGTTTCGCTTGTTTGCAAAATATCGTCTAATTCTTCTTGACTAAGTTGGTCGCCGACCTTCAACCGCCTAGAAAGCACGGTAATTGCCGTAAGACCGCATTTAAACTCATTGTCTAAATATAGGTTGACACGTTGCTTATTTCTTTTTTGAATTTCAAGAGTAGTAATTTCCATTAATAATTATATGTAACCTCGCAAACTACTGTCAAACTGCTCTTTCCGCTTGTAAGCTCGGCAAGAACGGCTTCGACTTGACTAACATCTTGTTTTTTGATTATAAGGTTAGCCTCAACTCCCTGCGAATAGTCAAGTTGTATTTTACATAAATTTTGAAGTCTAGCATTTACAATTTGGTAGTTGTCGTAATTTAATATAGTCTTTGCCCTAACGCAATCAACAAATTCGACCTTTTCGGCGCTTGCAAGAACTCCGCTAGCCGTACCCGAATAAGCTCTAATTAGTCCGCCTGCGCCTAACTTGATACCGCCAAAATACCTTGTCACCACTACGCACACGTTATTTAGTCCGCTTTTTTTCAAACAATCAAGAATAGGCAACCCGGCTGTGCCTTGCGGTTCGCCGTCGTCGCTATATTTAGAATATTGTCCGCAAACATAAGCGTAAGTGTTATGATTTGCGTCATAATATTTCTTACCTATCTGTTTGATAAACTCTTGCGATTGTTCGACGCTCTCAATTCTACAAGCGTTGCCTATAAATTTTGATTTATTTATCTCTACCGAATAAGTAAATAGCTTATCTTCTATGGTTGTGTAATTCAAATTAAATAAATTGCACTTTTACGTGGATTTTTTTGCCTTTATGCAATACAAACTCGCCTTTTTCTACAAATTCGAATGGAATATCTTGTAAAACATTCTCAATTTTTTGTTCTTCAATGGCTACGCCTCCGCCTTCAATCAATCGCTTTGCCTCGCCTTTACTGTTAGCAAGTCCGCAAGCGACTAAACAATCTACAACTTTTTGGCATTTTTCAATTTGTTTTGTGGGCATTAATTCGGCGTTACCTGCAAATGCCGCACGTGATTGCTCTTGGGCAAGTTCAGCTTCTTTTTCGCCGTGAATAATTTTTGTTATCTCGTAAGCTAATCGCTCTTTCGAAGCGTTCATTCTCTCGTCCTTATATTTAACAAGTTCGGCAATTTCGAAAACGTCAACAAAAGTTAGGATATTAAAGCAATCTTCAACCTTTTCGTCTTCGATATTACGCCAATATTGATAGAATTCGTAAGGCGTAGTTTTCTCTCGGTCAAGCCAAACTGCTCCGCTAACTGTCTTGCCCATCTTCTCGCCCGTCGTAGTCGTTAATAGTTTGAAGGTCATAGCAAAGGCTGGTTTGCCGTCAAGACGCCTAATCAAGTCTGCGCCTGCAAGAATATTGCTCCATTGGTCATCGCCACCGAGTTGTAACGAACAACCATAGTTACGGTTGAGCATTAAAAAGTCATACGCCTGCATAAGCATATAGTTAAATTCTAAGAAAGATAGCCCTTTTTCCATACGCATTTTAAAACATTCTGCCGTAAGCATTTTATTTACGCTAAATTGCGAACCAACTTCACGCAAAAAGTCAATATAATTAAGGTTTAGCAACCAGTCGGCGTTATTTACTACTTTAACGTTTGGGCTAGATAAGTCAATATATTTACCCATCTGCTTTTTAAAACATTCGTTGTTATAATTGATTGTTTCTTTGGTCATAAATTTGCGCATAGCTGTCTTGCCTGATGGGTCGCCTACCATAGCAGTACCGCCACCAAGTAGAAGAATTGCTTTGTGACCGCAGTTGAGCATGTGTCTAATAGTCATCATTTGAACAAAATGCCCAATATGCAGGCTATCCGCCGTAGGGTCAAAACCAATATAAAATGTCATTTGTTCGCTACCTAACTTTTGATACAACTCATCTTCGTAAACGACTTGTTTGATAAGTCCCCTTTCTCTAAAAACATCAAGCACATTTTTCATATTATCCCTCCAAATTGTCCATTAATCTTGAACAATTATTAAATAAAATTTTTCTGGCGACTAAAACATACGCCACGCTTAGTATAATTGTAACACATATATACGCAATAATCGCCCAAAATTGAGCCGTATATACATATAAAGCTATAAACGATACGCTTACTATCAAAAAGACAACTATTATTCCAAGCCCTATTGCTAACGACCAAATCGAGGACGGGTTGTTCTTTGCCCCTTCCATAAATGTATTCCAATGTAATCTAGGCTTTAACAAATCAATGTATATTTGTAAATAACTCGAACCTAGCGTAATCAAAGCAAGTATTACAAACATAGCCATTGCAAAGAAGACAGAGATGTTAAACATCAATGCGCAAGTAAGAGTTGATAGCAAACTGGATACTAGCGTAAAAGCAAGTGTCAATATCAGTTTTGCCTTGACTCTTAATTTTGCGTCAATAGGCAAAGTTTTGTAGATAAAGAAAGTCTCGCCCTCTCGTGTAAACGCCGATACGGCATTCATATTCATTGAAATGATCATCGCAGGCGTTATCGAACAAGACACTGCGACAAATAATATGTCGATAGCGTAAGGAAAGTTTAAAAAGCCTATCATATCAAGCAATGAAGCAAGACCTGTCACAAATGCAAAGCTCATAATAACAGACATTATAGGCGCTAAAACAAAACCAATCAAAGAATATGTCCCCATAGCGGTTTCACGCATTATTTGTTTTAGGTCGTTTGACAACAACGCCTTTAACTTGCCTTTCTTTTGATATTCAACTTGTTTTTTCTTAGAATTTGACTTTTTGGGAGTTTCAAGCTGTTTGCTTATGCTCTTTTTGTATACGATAGAAGATATAAGCACAGCTAAACAGGCTAACAAAATATTTATTCCCAAACTACCGAATAATCCGCCAAAATACATTCCAACCGAATTGGCGACAAGACTACCGGCAAGTAAATAATTAGGCAACATAATCTTAGCAAAGTCATTAATTTGAGTAATTATGTTTGTTGCGTCAACGCTTCCGCCTTGAAAAGAAAATATCAACGCATAGTATCCGGCAAACAAGGCTACAAACAACACCATTGAAAGTATTGTGGTCATTGCGCCTTGACGTTTAAATAATGCCGACAAATACATAAGCGGTATCGCAAGTATTGTAGCGATAAGTAGTGGTAAAAGTGGCGAAATAAGCATTACGGGTATTAATTGTAAGTAATATCCTAAGCCTAAATTTGCGCCTATTCCAAACGGAACAAGTATTACAATAACTAATAAAGCATTGGAAATAACTTGGTTTATATATACATAAATTAATTTACTTATGTATATTGTGGTCGGTTTAATGGGTAACGCAAGCATTATTTCAATATCTTTGCTCATATAAACTACATTTAATAGAAATATTAACGAAAAAACTAAAACTGCCGCTTGACTAAATGTAATAAGCATTGTTATTACCGCTCTAACTAGCCCGATTTCGCCACCAGATTCAAGTGTATAAGCAAACTCGCCAAGCTCAACAAAATTACTGGTAAAAATAAAGAACGCCGGGAGTATACAAATGCCTAAAACTATAATTAAAATTATAGTTTTTGGTTTCAATTTACCCTTGTCAACCCTATAACGTTGTATAAATTGCACTCTAAGCAGAGATAATATTGTTTTAATCATTTTAATACCTATTTAAATATTTCGGTAGACTCTACGCTTTGCGTCTTAGTCAAACGCAAGAATGTTTCTTCAAGCGTTGCGTTAGAAGCGGTTAAAATATTGTCAAGCGTATCTACGGTTACAAGTTTACCGTGATTAATTATAGCTATGCGGTCGCATAATTTCTCGACGACTTCAATTACGTGGGAAGAAAAGAACACTGTATTGCCATTCTTTACGTGTTCTCTCATAAGTTGTTTAAGCTCGTAAGCAGATTGAGGGTCAAGTCCGGTCAAAGGTTCGTCAAGTATCCAAAGTTTAGGGTTATGAAGTAAAGCTCCAATTACGAGAATTTTTTGCTTCATACCGTGCGAATATGTCTTGATTTGACTGTTTATAGAATCGCCCAAATTAAACATTTCAATAAAGCGACTGCTTCTTTTGTTAATTTCGTCTTGTGGCACTTCGTACATTTCACCCATAAAGTTAATATATTCTTGTCCTGTTAATTTATCAAAAGTGTCGTGCGTATCGGCAACATAACCGATATTTAGTCGAGCTTTTACCGAATTTGTAACGTCTTGACCGCTTAAAGTAATTTTTCCTTGGTCAAGTTTGAGAATACCTACAATCATCTTTATGGTAGTAGATTTTCCTGCGCCGTTAGGTCCTAAAAACCCGAATATTTCGCCTTCTTTAATTTCAAGAGTAAGGTCGTCAACCGCTTTAATTTTAGAGCCTGCATAGGCTTTTGAAACATTTTCAATCTTTAACATATTTTCTCCTTATTTGTTTGAAAATTTGTAAGGTATAATTTTTTAACTGTTTTTGTATTAAATATGCAAATTATAGCTAAAAATAGCCTAATAAATATTAACGCTATCATTAATGCTAAATTTTTGCAAATATTGCTAATGTAAAAGTTTCTATTTCTTTCTGCCGGTATCTTCTCCGTGATTTGTGGGAAAATAATAAGTCTTGTCTTTAAATTTGTCGGGTAAATATTGTTGGTCTACGTAACCGCCGTAGTCGTGAGGATATTTATATTCTTCCCCCGCTCTAACCTTATCGCTACGTGGGTAACTAGCGTCGGCAAGATGCAACGGAGCTATCGCCGAGCCGTCAAGAGCGTCTTGTTCGACGTTTGCAATCGCCGTAACTACGCTATTAGACTTTGGAGCGCAAGAAACATAGAGAACGGCTTCTATTAAGGGTATTTTCCCTTCGGGTAAACCCAGTTGAGTAAAAGCGGTAAGCGCCGCAGTTGCAACTACTAATGCGTTAGGGTCGGCAAGTCCTACGTCTTCGGCGGAATGAATGACAATTCTTCTTGCAAGCAGTAGCGGGTCTACGCCTGCGTTAAGCAGTCGCATAAAATAATATACGGCAGCCGAACCGTCGCTTCCCCTCATACTTTTGATAAAGGCGCTAATTAGGTCGTAATATTGTTGTTTGTCTATGTTTACGGCTTTTTTGTGGCTTGATTGCATTGCCGTAGCCTTATCGATTATAATTTCTCCGTCTTGACTAGGAACAGTTGTAAGACAGGCTAGTTCTAAGGCGTTATAGGCTGTTCTTAAATCTCCGCAACTAGAAAGAGCGATATACTCTAAGGCTTGCGGGTCGGCTTTAACGTTTAGGTCTTTGACGCCCTTACTGCTATTTATTGCTCGGTTCAGCCCGTCAATGATATTTTGAGTTGAAAGTTTATAAAACTCAAAGACTCTGCACCTTGAAACGATAGCCGGAGTTAAACTTGCGTAAGGGTTTTCGGTTGTGCTACCTATAAATATAATGTAACCTTTTTCAATAGCTTGAAGTACGCAATCAGATTGCGCTTTACTCCATCTGTGGCACTCGTCAAGTAGCAAATATGTGCGTTTGCCCGTAGTTTCGTATCTAATAATAGCGTCGTCGATTACTTTTTTTGCCTCTTTAACTCCGCTTAAAACGGCGTTAAGACTTTCAAAATATGACTGCGTATTGTTTGCCATAATATTAGCCAGAGTAGTTTTGCCAACTCCCGGAGGTCCCCAAAATATGCAACTGCCCACGCCATCAGTTAAAATAGCGCGGTAAAGCAAAGAACCCTTCTTCAAAATGTGTTCTTGACCGATAAATTCGCTTAGAACGCTCGCCCTCATACGTTCGGCAAGCGGAGCCATCTTTTGTTTGTCAAATAGCATATCCATATTAGGTTATTTTAACACATCTTAGTAGATGTTGACAAGATTTTTTACCTTACTTTATTGATAATTTAGCTTGTAAAAGGCAATTAACCACATACATTTTGATTTTTAATAAAGATTTTGCAAAACGGTAATAATCTAGTATTTGTTTTTTGTTTTGCAAAGCGGTGGCAACAATAACAACCTAATAATAATTACTATTAAGAAAGCCCGACAACAATTTGACTATTTTCTTGTTTAACGCTCTTATAGTCAAAACTTGAATTGATATTTACGCCATTTAATTTTGTGCCTCTACTTGAAAGGTCATATTTTATGGCAAAAGAAGAATTTGAAAGTTCGACAAGAACTTGGTCTAGCTCTTGTGTTGCGTTACATTTGACTTGTAAGCTATCGTTTGCAACTTTTATTCCATACAAATTTTCAAGCAAACTTACATAATACCAACACTTGTCAATTCTTGTTAAATGCTTGGTGTATAGCGATTTGAAATAAGATTGAGAACAAATTGACGGCTCTACTGCGCCTATTAATTCGCAAATTTCTCGCTGTTTCGCATCAAGCGAAGAAACTAACGTAGTGTATTTGCACATAAGCGATAAATTATCTTTAAATATTTTTACGGCTTTTTTTAACGCCAGTAATTGATAAGGAAGTTCAAACCAGGAAACATTGCAACTTTGTAGTCTTGACAAACAATGTTCGTTAATTTGTTTATTATCCAGTAAAGAGTAGTCGTTGTAATAAGTAGTGTAATACATTACGCCTAGCGTAAGTAACCATTTATCTTGAAAAAGTCTAAGTCTACCCGTACTATCGCAATAAGTTAAAGTGTTGCTGAGCAAATATCCGTTTGAAGCGCAATCAAACAAGTAATTCTTGACAAATTCTTGCGAAATAAACACACAAGAAGCCGTAGCCAGAGCAGTCGGGGCGTGTAATTTATCTTTTAGAGCGTACATATTCTTTTGCGCAAGATAATTTAATCTTTCGGCGACAATATTCGAGCTAAATATTGGAGCAATTTCTATTTTTTCGCAAGGAATTTCTAAATCTATTTGGCAAATTTGGTCGCATTTGAAGGCGACGAACAAATTTTTACTCGCTTGTAACATATTATCAAGTCGCAAAGTATAGCTTAAAATATCAAAGGCAAGATTATTTGTAGAATATCCTAAGCATTGACTTGAAGAATTGACATTAAGGCAATTTTTGCCCACAAATTTACCTTCGACTTTTTCAAACAGCGCAACTTTTGCGAAATTTAGAGCTAACAAAACATAGACTTTTAAGTCCTCTTTTAATCGTTTTACTTCAACTTTATAGGACTTGACTTTTTCAAATTTGATTAACAATCTAGCTTGAATTGACTTGTCGCAAAAATAGTAGGTCGCCCCTTCTTGACTTAAAGAATAGTTGCAATCGGTTAAACAAACTACGTTATTTCCATAGTAAAGATAAATTTTTTCGCCGTCTTGCTTAGTTAAGTATCCCACGTTTAAAGAAGAATTTCTACCGAATTTATCAATCAAGTATGTTGCGTATTCGCCAAACCTCATACAATCAATATAACTAAATAACGGTAAATATGCGACTTTTTCAATCGGTTTTGCCCTAAGCGTTAAAGTGTTTTGCCCTAAAATACCACAAATTTGTTTTTGAGGATAGTCGTATTCTTTTGTGTCGGCAATATCGGCAAACATATTATTATCGGTTAGATAACCCACAGAATTCGCCTTGTCTATGTCAAGTTTTTCTAAACTGTTTGCGTAAGTTGTGACAATTACTACGTCAAGCGTAGATAATTTTTTAACTAATTGAGTATTCGACAAGGTAAGGCTACAACAATATTTGTTAGATTCGTAATTTTCCTTACAATTTATTTTTTTACCGCCTACAAAAACTGTCAAAGCGCAGTAATATTTTTTACCTTCGGCGTTAATCTCTACGCAAGTCGAACCGCCTACGTTAATACATTCGCTCATTAAAATACCTACGTTATCTTCGGCATAAGGAAAAAGACTTACCTCTAAGTCAAGTTTTCGGCTTTTTGAGTATAAATTTTTTAGTTTATATCGCCTTATTTCGCCATTATTTATATAAGAAAT
Organism: Clostridia bacterium; assembly: GCA_036654455.1. Taxonomy (NCBI): domain Bacteria; kingdom Bacillati; phylum Bacillota; class Clostridia; species Clostridia bacterium. Next base: position 329,020 of record JAVVRZ010000001.1, read on the forward strand.
TTTTAGAGTATTTTCAATTCCCAACGTAGTTTGTCTAAACATACATAAAATATCGCTAAATTTGTACTCGTTATATAGACCGCTTATACATTTGCCTTCGTAAATTCTAAGCTGAACTCCGTTACAATGCGATGACTCAAAGGGGTAACTCATATCTCGTTGACAATAAGTAAGATAACTTGCGCCTAAGGTATCAATTTTTGCCTTAATATCCCCTTTTTCTATCACGCAATATTTGTCTTCGCTAGGTTTAAACTGAGTAAATGCAAGTTTATTGTCAACATTAAATAGTTTGCAAGTCAACTCTTCGGCTTTGCTACTACCCGACAAACATAGTTTGACAATTTCACAATAAAGTTTAATTTTTTCAACGTCGTAGACTGCGTCAAAACTTCTAATTTCTTTTAAGCTTAAACCAAAAGCAGTAACGCAAAAACTTTTTATTTTTGCGTATTCGGCGTCGCTCAATGCGCAACAAGTATTCTTTACAAGAAAATTGCATATAGTTTCAAGCCTTGTAACGCCGTTAATAAGTTGGAAAGTTTTGCCGACTAAATTTGCCTTTGCAAGCTCAAATTTTGCCTTCATTTCTTCAAAATGATTGGATAAAAACTTAATAAGTTTGTTACAATCGTTAAACTTTAAGGAATTTAAAGCAAATTCGACAAAATATAGGTTGATAGTGTTTGCGCCGAAACTTTGTTCTTGCGCAAATACGCTTAAACCATCGATTATTTCTTGATAACTCAATAGCTGGTTTTTGGGCAATATGTCAAAATTCTTTTTGCCAAACGCCCATAACATATTCCAATAAAGATATTTTAACGCTTTCATACCTTCAATTATTGCCAAAATAAGGCTAATATTACAAGTCTTAAAAAATAATGTCTTATTTAATAGATTAAAAGTTAAAAAAATAGTGTTAATAACTACAAGATAAAAATTAAAAAATTTATTTAAAAATTTAAATAAAAAAAGAGACGGCAAATGCTTTAACATTTGTCATCTCACGAATTTTACAACATAGACTGTAAGCCGAGTTCTGTATTTGACGGTCATCTATCTAGATTGTTTGTTACCAAACAATTCAAGCGAATCATATCGGGACATCGGGCAGATGTTTGTTCCCTTTTCTTGCACCAAGCGGGGTTTACATATACGCTTTGTCGCCAAAGTAATTGTGAGCCCTTACCTCACATTTTCACCCTTACAGTTGTTAAACTGCGGTATATTTCTGTTGCACTTTCCTTAAAGTCGCCTTTACAGGGTGTTGCCCTGCGCTCTCGCCCTATGGTGCTCGGACTTTCCTCGTAGACCTTTTTTCGTGCCTACGCAACCGTCTGTCTATCTTGCTTTACTATTCTATGTCAAGATATATATTTTGTCAAGCGTCTTTAACACAAACCCATTGCAAGATAAATACAAGTTAAAATATTAAAATTAGATAAACAAAAAAGATACAAGCATATTTAATAAAGGTACAAGCGCTAACTAATAAACCGTATTGCAAGGTAAATACACTATTAATAAATAACAAATACGGAGTTTATTATGAATATTCTCGATTTACTCAGTCACGCTTTCTTTTTTACAGGCTTTTTTACAAAAAGCGCAAGTTATCCTCGCCCTCTACCTATCGAATTAGAACGAAAATATTTAGAACTAGCTAAAAACGGCGACTTATACGCAAGAGAAAAACTGATAAATCATAATCTTCGCTTAGTCGCCCATATTGCTAAAAAATACAAAGGCTCTGCCGAATTTGACGACTTAATTTCGGTTGGAAGTATTGGCTTAATAAAGGGAATTGCAAGTTACAAGTTAGGACATGGTACGGCGCTTGCGACTTATCTTGCTCGCTGTATCGAAAATGAAATACTTATGATGCTTCGTTCTAACAAACGATATTCTAATACCGTTTATCTACAAGACCAAATCGGCGTTGATAACGAAGGCAATTCTTACACGCTAATGGACGTACTTAGCGAAGGCGAAGACAATGTCTTCCATCAAGTAGAATTGTCAATTCTTAGTAAAAAGCTTAACGACTGCTTGACGACTTGTTTAACTCAACGAGAACAAGAAATAGTTACTAAGCGTTACGGACTAGATGGTCTTGCTCCCCTAACTCAACTAGAAACAGCAAAACAACTTGGTATTTCTCGCAGTTACATTTCTCGAATAGAAACTAAGGCTCTACAAAAATTAAAAGCTAAATTAAATAATGAAGTTGCCCTTACTAATTGAAATAGCAATATGTAAAAAGACTTTGCTTACAAAATTTAGCTTTGTAATAATTTTTAGAATAGTTTTTAGGCAAATGTATTTTTAGACAAAAAAATTCCTCGTTTAATCTAAACGAGGAATTTTACTATTAAAAGTTTAAAATATTAATTATTTTGCTTTTACAAGTCTTGCTCTATAATCTTTCCAACCATCGGCATATTTATAATCGATTAATTTATCAGCGGGAACTGTAATCATTAAACCATCGATTACAACTTCAACGTTATTTTTGTCATAAGCGTAAAATACTTTTTCGCCTAAAACTGGGCAAGTTGTAGAAGAAATTGTAATAGATTTTAAAGAGACGCAACCGAAGAAAGCTCTATTTCCAATTTCTGTAATTTCTTTTGGTAAAATTATGCTAGCTAGCGATGAGCAACCTTCGAACATACCATTTGAAATTTTAACAACTATGTTGTCTTTATCAAAGGTAAACGAAGTTAAAGCGCTACAATTTGCAAAAGCATATTCGCCTATATAAGAAACTGTCTTAGATAACACTACTCTCTTTAAGCCAGAACTGCCGGCAAATGCGTAGGAATAAATTCCTTTAAAGGTATCATCAAGTATAAGTTCAAGAGAAATGTCTGCGCCATATACATATTTGCCGTTGATAACTTCGTCGTTTGTAATCTCAAATACGTAAATCTTTTTCTCTTTGTCGAAAGATATTTTGTTTGCAAATTCTTTATCTGTTGTTACTACTTCAAGTCCCAAATTAGCCGGAACACCAAAGTTTGCCGAAGCGCCAAAGTCAGCTAGACTTAAATTTCTAATGTTAACAAGTCTTAAACAACCTACGAAAACGTCATTTGCAATAGTCTCTACGGATTTTGCAATAGAAACGCTTTCTAGTCTGTTACAATTTGCAAAAGCTCGACTACTTATCTCTTTAATAATTGATTTGATGTCAAAATTAACAGTCTTAATACTTGCGCAACCTTCAAATGCGCTTACGCCAATTACTTCCAGTTTGCTACCAAAGTTAACTAAACCTGTTACCTCAACGTCTTGTTGTTTAATCTTAGACGAAAAGATATTCTTGCAGTTAAAGAAAGCTTTTTCCCCGATTTTTGTTAAATCGTTAAGAGCTAAATCTCCTAAAATAAAGCAGTTTGCAAAAGCGTAGTCGCCTATTTCGGTCGGGCTAGTGTTAGTTACAACGGTCTTTAATTTGTAGCAATTATTGAATACGCCGTTATTTATCTTGGTTACGCCAGCGGGTAATTCTATCGAGTCAAGAACAAAACAGTTTGCAAAGGCGTACTCGCCAATAGTTGAAAGTTTTGATTCTGTCTTTTTTATTACAAAGCGTTTGAGCGCAAAGCAATTCTCAAATGCACGTTCGCCAATAGTTGTAATGGTATCGGGCAACGTAAACTCGGCAAGACTAGTCATATTTGCAAAAGCAAGTTTACCAAATGAGCCATTCTTAATTATTGAGAAAGTAATGTCTTTAATTGTAGAACAAGCGTTAAATGCGCCGTCGCCAACGACTAATCCTTCGCCAATAACTACGGGTTTGCTAAATTTAACCTTAGCTAGACCGCTAGGAATATAGCTAACAAGATAATCTTGGGCATTGTCGCTAAATCTTTGAATTATTCTTGTTAAGTTATTTTTTGAAGCGTCGCTAAATATATAGCCAAACAAACCCTCTTTGCCTGTTGCAGAAGCATTTTTGCCAATAAACGGCAATTCTATTTCGGCTAGTCCGGTCAACCCTGCAAGAGCGTTTCTTTCAATTTCCTTAATACTGCTAGAAATAAGTATGTTTTTTACAAAACTAGCGCCCTCGAAAGCTCCGCTTAAAATTTTAGTTACAGGTTTGCCGTTATATTCGGTAGGTAAGGTAATAAAGATATCTTTACAAGTGCCTACGCTTGACAAAGCGTATTCGGTATCATTATTAATTAATATAAATTCAAGACCTTGACTGTTCCACTTTGAGTACAAGCTGATATTGCTAGCAGGCATCTTTTCAAGTTTAAATTCGCTTGTTAAAGACTTGTCCGTACACCAATTAGCAAAAATAAGACCTTGTTCGCTTGTAGGGTCAGCCGGTAGGATTATCTTATTATTATAAGGAAAAGTCAGTTTCTGCAATTCTTTATCGCCGTCAAAGAAAGTGATAGTATAACTAATAATCTCCCAAGTCGCCACTAACTTAACATTTTCATCTGTCGTAGCGGGAATAAAGGGAAATTTCTCAATCTTTTTGTTGTTATATGTCCAATATAAGAATTTGTGACCTTCTTTGCTAACAACGGGCAGTTTATCTATACTTTGAGCGACTCTGGGTTTAAGAGTATCAAACTCGCTATCATCTCCATCAACAAATGAGAAGTTGAAGAAACCTTCTTCAAGTTTCCATTTAGCGAATAACTCGGTATCTTTATCAATTGTAAGCGGAAATTGAAGTCTTTCGCCTGCAAAAGAAGCGCTGTCATACCAACCTAGAAAAATATAATTATCTCTTGTAGTCTTAGGTTCTTTAAGTAGCTCTTTGTAAGCGCCTTTTGGCGGTTCGCTACCGCTGTTGACAAAATACACAACCGTAAAGTAATCATCGAGCTTTTCCCATCTAGCGTATAAGGTAATATTATTAGTTACAGTATAAGGTAGCTCAATAGGTTTGCCCTCGTAACCTTTGGTAGTGTACCAACCCATAAACTTATGACCGTCATAGGTTAGTTCGGGTATATCATTCTTCGTAAGCTGATTCTCTTTAAGCATAACCGCAGAAGAATTACCTTCAACATTACCGCCACTTAGATTGAGCGTAACGGTGTATTTAGTCTCGCCACAAGCTGTTAGCCCAAATATCATTGTTAGGCATAGAGCAAGAACTAATAGAATAGTAGTAGCTTTTTTCATTTAACGTCCTCCAATTATGAAACTCATAATTATTGTAATACAATTAGTTATTTTACATTATCACATTTGATTTGTCAATTTAATATTTAAATTTTTGCATATTCTATTACAAATTTTTTAATTTTTAATGATTTTATTGTGTTTTTCTCAATATATCGTATTGACTTAAAGGATATGGGCAATCGAAAGTATAGATTGCTTGAACAATTTTTGCTTCTTCAACCGTTGTTCCCGAGCTATCGATTATATTATCGACCACAAAACTTTGGTTAAAACTATCGTTATTTGACAAAATTTCAAGCCGTTCGCCCTTGACAAACTTGTTACGCATCTCAACTTTAACTTTGCCATTTGAGTAATCTTTAACCACTGCGACAAATTGACTTTCGCCTATCGCTCGGCTACTTGCGTAATTTTGGCTATTAGATTGTTCAAAATAAAAGCCCGTAGTATATTCTCGGTGGCTTGCTTTATCTAAGTCTTGACAAAGACGCTTGTCTACTTCAAAGTGGTTTGCGTAGTAATTGTCTATGGCTCGTCTATATGCGTTGACTACCGTACCAACATAGTAAGCGGATTTCATTCGCCCTTCTATTTTTAAACTAGCTATTTTGCTTTGAATTAGCTTGTCGATATGACTAATCATATTTAAATCTTTACTGTTAAGTAGGTAAGTCCCTCTTTCGTCCTCAAACATTTCTAAGGTTTGCTCGGGTTTGTCGCTTGGACAAATTTCAAGAGGTTTAGCAAGATAGTTCCACCTGCACGCTTGAACGCACTCGCCACGATTGCTTGCCCTATTTGCATAATAGTTAGAGAGCAAACATCTGCCCGAATAAGAAATACACATAGCGCCGTGAACAAAGGCTTCTATCTCGCAAGAAGTATTACTAATAATTTGACTAATTTGTTTTAAGCTACATTCTCTTGCAAGCACAACCCTGCTTACGCCTAAATCTTTATAGAAATTTACCGCTCTACTATTAGTTATACTTGCTTGGGTTGACAAGTGAATTTCAAGATTTGGAGTAACTTCACGAGCAAGAGTAATTAACCCTATATCGCTTACTATAATAGCGTCGACATTTATTGCTTCTAACCGGGGCAAATATTGCCTCAGCCCGTCAAAGTCGTCGTCGTAAGCAAATATATTTACGGTTACATAGACCTTTTTGCCCATAGAATGAGCAAACTTAACGCATTCTTCAATTTCTTCTATATCAAAGTTACCGCTAAACGCCCTTAACCCGTAATTTTTGCCAGCTAGATATACCGCATCTGCTCCAAAATGAAGAGCGGTTTTTAATTTTTCCTTGTCGCCGGCAGGCGCTAGCAGTTCGATTTTTTTCATTTTTAGTCTAATCCTTTTTATCAATTCTTAATCAATGCTTAAATTAATCTTTTTCAATTGTATTTATCGTTCTTAATCTATTCTTTAATTTGATAACTTTATATTAAGGTAAGTGGTATAATTTTAAGTTAAGTTTTAAGCCTACTTATGCTTACGCCGTCTTCAACGTCAAGAATAGTTGTGTCTAACTCTGTTTGACTTGTAATTTCTTTTAAAAATTTTGCCATATTTCTTGCTATGGTGATATGTTTATGATTATTTGGCAAGCTGTCAGCACGCTTGGTAAGCCCCATAAAAAGAACGTTATCGGCAAACAAAATACCGTCTTTACTAAGCAAGTCTATTAAATATGGCAGTAAAGCCGAATACTGCGATTTGGCCCCGTCAAGCAAAATAAAGTCGTATTTTCCGCCCACAAGCGGAATTATCTCGGCGCTATCTCCGCAAAAAAAATTAACTCTTTTTGTTTCGACTTCGCAATCGACAATATTTGCCCGAGCTTGCTCTTGGGCGGAAGAAGAAATATCTATTGTGTTTACGGTAGCGTTACTAAATAATAAAAAGATTAAGGTCGAATATCCCCACGCCGTACCTATTTCGAGTACGGTTTGAGGCTGTCTTTGTTGAACTAAATCTTTAAGTATTTTAGCTGTTTGAGGACGCATAATGGGAATATGATTTGCCCTCGCGCGCTTTTCTAATTCTTCTAATTTTATCAATTTTTTATAAAAAACAGTATATCAATCTATTTCTGTAATAGTATTCTATACGTCAAGTTCGCTTGACATTACAACTACAAGTAGCATAGGAAAACGCTGGAATTTCTTTCTAAAATAGCCTCTCAGTTGCTTTGTAATCGCCCCTTTAATACTGGACACGTCTAACTTTACAAGGTTTGCAGAGGCAAGCTCCTGCCTCACAAGCTGTTTAATCTCCTCGACTGTGCCTTCGTTAGAGTTATCGCCGGTATAAAAACACCCTCGACTAAACACTTGGGGTTTTGCGCTAACTTGACCATTCTCAATTCCGCATACGACAATGACAATGCCGTCTTCGGCAAGCGCAAGTCTATCTTTAAGAATATTACTGCCTATGTCGCCGATACCTAGACCATCGATAAATACGTTGCCTGCGACGACTTTTTCTTTAATAGTCATTTTATCTTTGCCTAGTTCTACTACGTCGCCTATTTCTACAATAGTACTATTTTTGGGTGACAAACCCATTTCGATAGCTAGCCTTTGATGTTGCCATAAATGTCTATATTCGCCGTGAACGGGAATAAAAAATTTAGGCATAACAAGGCTGTGTATTAATTTAAGTTCTTCTTTATAAGCGTGCCCCGAAACGTGAACGTCCTCTATCTCGCTGTAAACTACGTTGCAACCTAGCCTAAACAAATTGTTAATTACTCTATAAACGTCCTTTTCGTTGCCGGGAATGGGCGTTGCTGAAATGATAATAGTATCATTTTTGCTAAGAGCAATTTTGTTAAATTCTCCGCTTGCCATACGAGTTAATGCGCTCATTGGCTCGCCTTGACTGCCGGTTGTAAGAATAACCATTTTGTCGTAGGGTTGTTTTTCAAGTTGATTTAGAGGTATGAGAATATTTTTGTCATATTTAATGTAGCCGGCGTTACCTGCTGTTTCCACTACGTTTTGCATGCTTCTACCCGAGATTGCAACCTTACGCCCAAATTCTTTGGCAAGGTCAAATACTTCTTGTAATCTATCTACGTTAGAAGAAAAAGTAGCTACAAATAGTCGGTGACTCTTTTCTCTTTCAAATATTTCTCTAAATTTTTGAGAAAGAATTTTTTCACTGGGGGTGTATCCTTCTCGCTCGACATTAGTGCTGTCGCAAAGCAAAAGGGCTACCCCGTGACTGCCTATTTCGGCAATTCTAGGTAAATTCATTGGTAGAGAGTGCGTGGGCGTGTGGTCGATTTTGAAGTCGCCGGTGAAGAAAACTACGCCGACAGGGGTAGTAATACTTAGCGCAAGACTGCCGGCAACCGAGTGAGTTACTCTTAAAAATTCTACGCTAAATACGCCTAATTTGGCTACGTCTTGGTCGTTTACAACGTGCTTTTTAACGTTTTCGGTAGCGTTACGCTCGATTAATTTATTTTCAACAAGGGCTAGCGTCAATTTAGAACCATAAATATCAATTAACCCCAAATCTTTTGCTACAAAAGGCACAGCGCCGATATGGTCCTCGTGTCCGTGCGTCAAAAGTAACCCTCTAATCTTGGTTTTATTCTCTTTAAGATAGGTAATATCGGGTATTACTAGGTCAATTCCGGGCATATCGCTTGTAGGAAAGCTTACGCCACAATCTACGACAATAATATCGTTGCCGTACTCTAAGGCGGTCATATTTTTGCCGATTTCTCCCACTCCGCCTAAAAAGACAACTCTTAATTTTGCCGAATTTTTTGTAGAATGTTTGCCTTTTTCTTGTAAAACTTCGCCGATTTCGGTATTAAGTATAGTGTCGTCAATTTTATTTTGCCCGCCTTTTTTGGCTTGGCGGTTGTTTTGGTTGTTGGCGTTTTTAGGTTTAGTTGGTTGATTATTATTTTTGTTTGCAAGCGGTTGAGTCTTAGCGGTTAAAGCGCCCTTTGCAATTTCGGCATTTTCTTTGCCAAGGAAAATTGCGTTGCCTTCCTTTTTAGCCTCTTGCGTTGGCTTTGTTGTGTTTGCTTGATTGTTTTTGTTTGAAGTTTTGTTGCCCGAGAAGCCCTTGCCTCGACTACTATTACCGCCAAAACTTCTAATATTATTTTTATTGATAGGTTTTGAAATAGTTTCTACTAAGCTAGTTTGAGGGTTGTCAAGTTTGACGTTTAAAGTGTCATTTTGACCTTTAAGATTGTTTTTTTCTGTTTCTGTTTGATTTTGGTTGTTCATATATCCTTTTTTAAGGTACTTTGATTTGTGTCTTGTGAGTTTTTACTCGCAACTTATACCTTTTCTTATATTCATTATAACTAATTTTTAACATTTAATCAAGTATAATACTCTACATTACATTTTCAACCATTTGTTTATTATTAGCCTAAACAAGATAAATCTTGTTCTCTTTTTAGTAATTGTGAAAGTCTTGTTAAACTTAATTTATTTGTGAAAATTTACTCCTTTATCTATTGCCAAAAAAGTCAACTAAGTATATAATACAATCGGCAAGATAAGTTAATCTTATTGCATAAATATTTTTTTGTTAGGAGGAAACTATGAGAGTTTACAATTTTTCGGCAGGTCCGTCAACAATGCCTGTTGAGGTACTCGAAACAATTCAAAAAGAGCTTCTCGACACCGACGGAGCAGGTTACGGCCACATGGAGGGTAGCCACAGAGCTAAACCTTACGAAGCCGTCAACAATGATGCTCAGGCGCTATTGAGGGAGCTTCTCAATATCCCAGAAAATTATTACATCTTGTTTTTACAAGGTGGAGCAACGCAACAGTTTGAGGCTATTCCACTTAACTTGCTTGGCAAAAATAACAAAGCCGATTACTTTGATTGCGGTCACTGGGCAACACGTGCTGCAACGCTTGCTAAGCCTTACGCCGACGTTAATATTGTAGCGTCAAGTAAAGAAGCTAAATACACCTATGTTCCTAGCGTAGAGAATTTACCAATTAGACCCGACGCTGCTTATTTGCACGTTACAAGCAATAATACAATTTTTGGCACTCGTATGACAAAATATCCTAAGACAAACCTTAATATGATAGCCGATATGTCTTCTGACATACTCTCTCGTCCTATTAACGTAGCTGACTTTGCGGTTATTTATGCAGGCGCTCAAAAGAATATGTCTTGCGCAGGCTTAACAACGGTTATTGTTCGCAAAGATTTAGTTGACAACGATTATACAATGCCGATTTGTCCTAGCATAATGAAATGGAAGACTCACGCAGACGCAAACAGCTTATACAACACTCCTCCTACATTTGCAGTATATGTTTTGCTAAGAATGTTACAGTGGCTTAAAGGCAAGGGTGGCGTAGAAGGTATTCAAATTCAAAACGAAGCGCAAGCAAAGAGATTCTATGATTACGTAGATAACAGCAAAATGTTTAGCAACCCCGTAAACAAAGCAGACCGTTCGGTTATGAACCTAATTTTCCACGCTCAAACTCCCGAACTTGAAGCTCAATTTGTTGCCGAAGCAAAAGAAGCTAAGATTGTATCTATTAAAGGACACAAGAGCGTTGGCGGACTACGTGCAAGCTTCTATAATGCGGTAACCGACGAAATGGTAGATTATCTACTTAACTTTATGCGTGAGTTTGAGAGAAAACACTTAAACGAATGCAAATAAATTATTGAGGTGTATTAATGAAGATTTTAACATTTAACAGTATTAGTCCCCTAGCGGCTCAAACGTTAGGCGACGCTTATACATTAAGCGACAATATCGACTCTCCTGAGGCTATTATGCTTCGTGCATACAAATTAACCGACTACGTTTTTCCAAAGAGCGTTAAAATTGTCACTCGTTGTGGCGCAGGCGTTAACAATATTCCTACCGACCGTTGCGCAGAAGAAGGCATTATAGTTTGTAACACACCCGGCGCAAACGCTAATGCGGTAAAAGAACTTGTTCTTTCTTCTTTATTTATGTGCGGTAGACGCATAATACCCGCTATTAACTGGGTTCAAGGCACAAAAGACGGCGAAACAACCGTACAAGACCAAGTTGAAAAAGGCAAAAGCAAATTTGTTGGTCACGAAATTACAGGCAAGACCTTAGGCATTATCGGTCTAGGCGGTATCGGCAAAAAAGTAGCCGTTGCAGCAATGGCGTTAGGTATGAAGGTACTATATTTTGAGGCTCGTGACGTAACGGCAGACGCAGACTACCCGCAAGGCGTAACTAATGTTACATTGCAACAACTTTATCAAGATAGCGACTTTATCACAATTCACGTTCCTCTACTTGACAGCACTCGTGGTATGATTAACGCTACCACAATAGCTACAATGAAGGACGGCGTAAACATTATCAATATTGCAAGAGGCGAACTTGTTGCCGACGACGATATCATAACTGCGGTTAAGTCAGGTAAAGTAAACCGTTATTGCACAGACTTTCCAAATGCAAAATTACTCGGTATTGACGGCATAGTAACTACTCCCCACTTAGGAGCAAGCACGCCCGAAGCCGAAGACAACTGCGCAGTAATTGCAGCAGAAGTTATCAAGGAATTTAACGTCAACAAAAACGTTGTGTTTTCGGTCAACTTCCCAAGTCTATCTATGGCGACAAAAGGACACGCAGTGTTGGCGCTATTTAAAGGCGATGGCGAACAATTTGCCCAAGTTGGCAAATCGTGGAAACTTCACAATTTCCAAATTAAATCTAACGGCAAGTTTGGCGTAGCTAAATTTGACTTTAAAGAAGCCGTTTCTGCCGACATTTTTGCAAACATCAATGGTATTCTTCGCATTTATATGTAATTAAACTTCCCTACATATTATTTAATTTAAATTAGACCTTCTTTTTAGAAGGTCTAATTTTTATAACTCTTATATATTTAATTTTATTTTAAAACTATTTTACTAATAGAATAACCTTACTTTTTATAACTTTTGCTTAATATATTAGAGTTTTTCTTATAAAAAACAAAATTACTACATAAAAGCCTTAATATTTTTTATTATCAGTTGAAAAAAAATAAATTGTATTGTATAATGTAAACCAATGTACAAACGGAGGAAGTTTTATGCGCAAGCAAAGTGACTCGTCAATTTCATACGTATTTCGCAATTTTTTCTTTTTGCTACCTTTTTGCATTTTGCCAGCCTTGCTAATGGCATTCGCCACAACTTCTTACGCAAATTTAACGCCGATAGATTTTTTAATAAAGATTTTAAAACAACAAGAGGCATTTGTCCTAACCGACTTTTTTAACGACGTATACATCTATTTTAGTTTAATCAACTTTACGCCTCGTTGGTGGGCGTGGGCGCTAGGCGGTATTCTTGCTGTTCTATCGCTTTGCTGTACCTTTTCGGCGGTTGAACGCCACATGCGACTAGGCATTAAACGTTACAATAATCTTGCCACTTATATAAACGAATCTTTTTTAACGGTATTTTCTTATGCGTTTTTACTGATATGTTGTTGCGAACTTCTTGCGCTTGCGACAAGCGGATTAATTCTATTAGTTATTTCAACAACAACTCGCAAATGGATAATTATCGCTATTTCTTTGTTACTTATAGTTTTGTTTTTTACGATAATAACTATTATAGTGGTAGCTACCCTTTGTACTGTGCCTAGTAGACTTATGGACGGCTACAAACTAAACGTAGCTATGAGTTACTCGGCTCAAATAGTAAGCAAAAGTTTTGGCATTGTATTTATCAAACTTTGGGTTTTAGTAATTGCAAGCCTATTGGTTTTAGGCGGAAGTAATGTTATACTCAATCTGTTCCCCTCTTTTTTAAGTCGATACATTCATTTAATTGTCGCAACCGCATTTGCTTTGTTTTGGCTAATAGAAATACCCGCATTTAGTTTTAAAACATACATCGATTTGACAAATGGCGAACGCAAAGACTTAAAGACTAACTTGTTTAACTAGGAGATAGCTTTATGACATTCAAAAAATCATTACGTTTAGCAAGAAATACTACCGGCACGGCAATTCGCTCGGTTATTGTACAAATGTTAGTAATCGCTTTTGTTATAGCCTTAGTAGCCTTGATTGTCTACCCTACCTTTTCTTCGGTATTAGACATTATTCGTAAGATTGACCTTTCAACCGAATTTATCGAACTGTATAATTTAATTACAAACACTAGTTTTGATAGCGTTGAGGTTGCCAACAAAATAACCTACATTATTAATCTTGTGGCAAACTCGATTAAAAATTTCGAAGGGCTGTTTGTTTCTATATACCTTTCTTATTTTGTTTTGGTTCTTGCGTTTGTAGTATATCGTTTTGTGTTGTCTATTGTAGATTTACCGATAGCTTCGACATTGTTAGAATTTATGCAAACCGGCAACAATCGCCCGTTTATGTGGTTTTTTGTTAAAAAAATAGGCTACGCTTGCAAATTCTCAATTTGTCAATTACTGCTATCGTTTATACTTGATATATTTACTTTTTGCGGAATAATTGCAATGTATTTTGCCTTTTTAACTGTTTTTCGTGTTGTAGGTATTATATTAATAATTCTTTTTGGTATTTTGGCCTATTCAGTAAGACTTACCATACTTGCATTTTGGCTACCCGAATATGCAACTAACGGATATAAAGCGTTGCCTGCGTTAAAAGACGGCATTAAAAAAGTAGTCGACCGTTTCGGTCACGTTTTATATAAGACGGCTATTATAATTACTTGTTGGATAGCATTGAGCTTCCTAACAGTTTTGCTTTTTGACACCATTAAGGTCGGCGTAATCGGCGTAGTAGTCACTTTAATAATTAGCTACTATTCTTTCTACATTATTAAATGTATCAACTTTATCGAATTTTTTGAACAGTCGCATAGCAAATATTTTACAAAAAAACTTCATTTAACGCCTCAAACCGAAACAGACTCAATTTCAATAGAATAATTTAAACTTTTATTTAATTTTAATATAAGAAAAAAAAGGGGAGAATATTTCTCCCCTTTTTATTGTTTGATTATTTATAATTTTACGAACTAAAAAATAAATTTTTAGATTTAAATAAGTTAAAAAATTACTATTTCATACTGTCTACATAGCTGACAATAGCGTCGTAATAATCTTTTAAGTAATATTGCAAGATAGTTGAAGAAGAAAGTAATTCTTTTGCCTTTTCCTTGCCGATAGTGTCAAAATACATTTTGGTAAGATTTAATTTTTCTTTAAGAGCTTGCTTTCGATATTCATTTCCGCCTATTTCATTGTACAAACTGATAATTTTTCCAATTCTATTTTGCTCGGCTCGCTTAGCTTTGCCAATAACTTCTTCTTTGCTGAGCAAAAATTTACTGCGATTTGCGGTTAGAGAATTATTATATTTGTCTATTTCTTGCTTTTGGGCAAGCGCATCTTCAAGAAGTTTGCTCATTTGCGCTTGTAGCTCGGCGTCGTTTACTTGACTTAAACTTTCAAGGGCGCTGGCTGTTTCTTCGATTATTTGGTCAATTTTTTCTTCTAGCAGTTCGACGTTCATTATTTTAATGCTTTCGACCTCGTCTACTTGTCCTTCTATTCGCTCGCCCTCTTGTTTTTTCAAATTACTCGCTATGCTACTTCGGCTAAGACCTTTATTTACTATTTCGCCTTGTAATTTTTCAATATTCTCGGCAAGCTGGCTTGCGAGTTTGTCAATTTTTCTTTGAGCGTAAAATTCCTCTTGCTTAATATTTTTTTGAGTATCATACTGTTTATTTAACTGGTCTTGTTTAATTTTATCTCTTTTACTTATATATTTAGCTTCGAGAGATTGTTTAGCCTTTTTAAAAAGCTCGCTATGAGTAGGCATTTTGTAAACAAGATTTTCTCCGCCTAACTCGCCCGGCAAATCAAGTTTAGGCGTATGATATTCAAAGCTATATTTATTGTCGACTTCGGTTAGAGTGTCAAGAAACTTTTGATATTCGTCTTTTGGCTCTTCTTTATCACTTCCCTCTTGGTTGTTACCGCCTGTTTGATTGTTTTTTTCAATTAATTCGGCAAAAGTAGGTTCGCTAAAATTCTTTTTAGAAAAAACATTCGTAGGCGAAGAATTAAGTCTAATTTTTTGAGCTACCACTTTTGAAGGCGTATAATCTCCGCTGATGGCAATTTTACTTGGTGTTCTTATCATATATTATCTCCTATAAATTAATAATTTTTGCTGTGTCTTGGTCAAACGCAAACAGCTTGTCCTCAATTAAAGCGCAGTCGAACAAATAATGTGTTTGGCTAGCCGTAAGCGTATTGTTAGCTTCTAGACTACTTAGCTGGCAAACCGAATTGTTTAAAGTAGCTATGCAAATTTTTCCTGCGACTTTGGCTATTCCCTTAATTTTTCCATTGGGTAAGTCGGCTATTTTTTGAAAATTTGAGTTAATTTGACTACTTTTTACTAATTTGCTGTTATATTGCTCGATTGCAAGAAATATTTCATTTCCCTCTACATAAGCCCTGCAACTGCTAACCTTACCACCTAAATCAACCTTGCTTATCGCTCCTAACACAAATTGTTGGTCAAGCAAACCTTGGTAAAGATTATTTCTTACGCACAAATAAACGGCTATTCCGCTACTGGTGTTTGCAATATCGTAGTCGGCGACGCTTTGATAAATTTCTTTAATATTTTGAATGCCGTTTAATGTAATTTCGGCTACCCTTAGTACGCCTAAGCTTGTAAAGAAAACATATTTTTTAGCGCCGAGGAAGAAAAGTTTTAGCTTATCAATTCGTTGCGTATGGTCATAAACTTGGCAATTTGCCAAATCGTTGGTAAAGATACTTAACTTATTGTTTGTCGCCACCGCATAAAAACAGTCATTATTATTTTTACTAGCCCCTATTGAGGAAAAAGAACTTCCGTAACTTAAATTTTTCCCGCTTGCTACTAACACTACGTTATTTAAACTAGCGTTACCGCTTACGGTAAACACAGCCTTTACTACGCATAGTCCTACGACGTTTACCGACTTAGCAAAATTAAACGCATAAGATTGACCCGTCTTACAGTCAATTACAATTTCTCCGCAATCTGCGCCGTTAATAAGATAATTTACTTTAATTACTTGTTGACTTTGACTACACAAATTGCCAAACAATTGAGCGCACGCATATCCGCAAGAGATAAACGAAAATTCTACATAATTTAAGCTTGTTGTAATCTCGGCATTTTTTGTCTGGACTATGCTTTGGTAATAGCTTTTATCTTGATTTATTATATAGTTAGACAATCTTTTATTAAGTTCCTGAGTTTGCAAATATGCAATTTTTCCGTAATCCATAAATTTCTCCTAACATACCGAATACAATAAAGAAGTAGCTCTTATATCGGCGTCTACGCCTAAAAAGCTAATTTTTATTAATTTAGCCTGCATATTTATTCTAACTTCTTGTATTTCTTTACTGCCGAACACATCAAAGTAGAAAGTTTCTCCGTCAAGTTCAATCTTAATTGTAACTTTCTGTTTGGTAAGAAGCATAACGCTCTTAATTAATTTATAGCGATTTGCAAGTCCTAGGTCGGTTAAAGGACAAACTCTTATGTATGGAAGCGGAAGTTCAAACATTAAGTGGCTAAGGCTAAGTTTGCCTAGCTTAGTTTGTCCGTTAAGAATTACCGCAAGGTCAAGGCTATCGTTTAAACAATTTATCATTTCTAAACAGTCAATTCCTCTCACGATTTCTTGTTGCCTTTTATCCAAATCATAATAAATTAATGCGTTGTTTTTGTATTGACTTTTTTCGCAAAGAACTCCCTCGCCTGCGGAAAATTTAAGTTTGCAAGCAAGAATATATTTACCTTTATCATATATACCGCAAGCTTGTTGGTTGCTTTGGTCAAAAATATTTAAATTACCCAGTACTTTTACAGCGTTTACTCCATTGAACACATATAGTCCGTCGCTAGCTAAAAACATAACAATATCGCCACAAATAGTTACTGTTTTTGGATAAATTATTCCGCTACTGCAAAATAATTGCGTTACCGAAAAACTTTCTTGTTCGGCGTAAGCTGTTAACTTAGTAATTCCAAATTGTCTAAATACAAAAACATTGTCAAGGTAACTTATTACTTTGATAATTTTTCCAAAATTGTCGCTAAACTCAATATAGCCGGCTTGGTCAAGCGAAATATTCCAATTTGTTGGGTTTAAATCGTCGCTAAACCACAAAACATTATCTCCGCTTGTTGCAAACAAACGCTCGTAGTGTATGCACATACTAATCATTTTTGGAGCGGTTGGAACAAACGATACCGTACTACCGTCATAAACATACATTCCTTCAACGTCGCTAGACAGTAATAGGCAATCTTTTTGGTCGATTTTATATCGAACTCCGCAACTTCTACCCGAAAGGGTTATTCCTTCGATTTTCTTAGGGTTAGCGTTACCTACAAAGGAATAATCGTACAAGGTATGGTCGTCTAAAAGCATAATCAGCCTGTCGTCACGATTTAAGCCGTTATTTAATGTATAGTACCACCCGTTAACAAAGAATTTGCCGTTGGGCGAAACTACGTCGTAGCTAACGCCATTTGCGCTAAGAGTAAGTTTATCTATTCCGCCTATGCTTTTAAGCCCTCCGCTTGCTCCGCTACAATTATACTCGCACACCGCAACGTTTTGCGGTAGACTCATTTCGTCTACTACGGTATTTATTCCGCCGTCAAATTTAATAGGAATAATTTTTTGACTTGTTCTTTTTACAAGAAGGGTTTTTTCATAAAACATATTTTTCTCCTAAACAAATAGACGAGGCAAAATTTTAATTTCGCCTTTTCTTGCAGAACACCTTAACGCATCTTTATATCTTTTGTCCCAAATACTAGCTTCGTCGTACATTCCGCTAAGCAAGCAATATTCGCTAGCAATACCATAGGCGATTAACCTATCTGTTATGGCTACGCTCTTTTCGACTTCGTCAAGAAAACCGCACTTTTTAGGTTTATAAGTATATATAACTTCAAATTTACCGCCTTTATCGGTTTCTACTCCGCTTGAAGTGTATCTAAATTTAATTTTTTGTTTGTTGTCTTCTATTCTAAGCACGCTTAACACATCTTTTGTAAATGCCTTGTAATCGATTATGCCGTTACTTACGATAACTTCTTTGTAACAAAGTTGTATGTAATCGCAAGCAATTTCGGCAAGCGTAAGATTAGCGCATTCGCAAAGCAACGACAACGGCTTTTGACTTAAATAGCTTGACAATTCTGCGTCCATACTTGTCTTGACAAAGACATTACTATCTACTTTTGTTCCAAGTAACAGGTCGGCAAGTTGGATAATTTCGCTTAACTTCATATAATTTTCTCCTTTTCCAAAATCTTTTCAATATCTTTTTCAATATTTTGTCTTTTTATTTTTTCAATATTTTGATTATTTCTTTCAATCTCGGCAAACACGCTGTCGCTATTTTCCTTTCTTGTGCGGTATACCAATTCGATACTTCGTTGGTCAAGACAAGAATATGGAATGATTAGTTCGATACGTTTAGTTACGCCGTTTCTTATCTCGTAGCGACTTTTTGCTGGGTTGTACGCCACAAGATAGTTATCTATGCTTCTAATTTTTGGGGCAACCCCAAACACGTCGTCATATATTTCTACAAGATAATCTTTCATTTTCGTTTTCCTTTTTTAAGTAAGTTTAGCCTTGCTAAACTAAGCTAGCAAGGCTAAAAATCTCAACTAAGCTTCGGTAATTCCCGTAAGAACTGCTTGTCCGCTAGGCTTATTACAAATTAAATCAGCATATTTTACAAGCGTTGCGGTGTAGATTGGCTTGCTAGCTACTTGTTTAAGAACTTTTCCGTCCTCGCCTTCTAGCCATCTCCAATCGCATAATTGATGCAAAGAAAATTCGGCGGTATTTAGTATGTACATTGTCTTAGGCGCTACAAATCTATCGGCGACAAGCGGTATTCCATTAAAGCTAATGGCTTTGTAACCGCCTTCAAGTTCCATTGAGTTTACATTATAAGAGGTTTTTCTCAAATAATCTTGATACGCCCTTCTTACGCCATAACTGCAACAAATGAAGTCGGCAGAACTACCCGAAACGTTTTCAAGTTCGTCTATTGCGGTTTGAATACCCATATCGCTAATATTTGCCATAGTTGCGTTATATGGTTTAAGCCAAGCGTTGTTTGCCCTATCGATTGAATAGAGTGTTTGACTGTTGCCAAAAATTGCGCCTAAACCGGTAATTTCATTGTTAAAACTGCCTTGAACGGTAATGATATCGGTATTAGTTACCGAAGAACTTGCAATGTCTGCGCCGTCGACTACAATTTTTTTGTTTGCTCTATCTACCGCAACAATTCTTCTTGTGGTAAGACCGGACTTGCCTACGCCCATTTCGCTACAAACATCAATAACCATACCTTCCATTAAGTATTGAATGGTGTCAAGCGTGATAGTTTTGCCGGTTGCAGAAACAACGGTTGCTAGTTTTCCGCTACCGTCGCCGAATAACATTCTGCCAAAGTTAAATTTGCTAGCTTTAATAAGACCGTCCATTTCGGCGTTAAGCAAATTTACAAATGCGCCTGCATTATTTGCCGAAGCCCTTATGGCTTTGTCCGAAATTTCGATTGCGCCGTACAAGTTTTTAAGCGATAACTTAAATTGAGCGTATCTATTCTCTGCCGACTTAGGCAAAGTATCGGTTTCTGTGCCAGCCCCGATACCTCCGTTTACGCCATAGGGCGCAAGTTTGATTATTTCTTTTCCCCAAACGTCGCTTTCGGTTTGTTTGAAACGATTAAATAGAGGGTTAGTATTTGTGTTAAGTTGGTCTGAAACTACCGAAAGATATAGCGCCTTTAAGGCATTATCGGCTGTTGAAAGTGTTACCATATTTTTCTCCTTTTTATAGATAATGTTTAATTAGTTTATTTGCTTCTTCAAGCGTTTTTGGTTTGTTAGGCGGAGTAAGAGGATAATTGCTACCTTGCCCGATTGTTTGCGGAACTGTATTCCCTTGTAATTTAGCAATCATTTTTGCGCTAAGTTTGTCGGTAAGCTGTCTATTTTCTAGTAGCAAATCTACAAACTCTTGCTTTTTTGCCAAACTTTGATACAACAAGGGAGAGTCGCAAATGATACCTAGCAAGACTTTTTCTCTACTGGTAATCTGGCTAGGCGGGTTGAAATTAATTTTATCTTCAATTAGGTCAAAGAAACAATTTGCTAAGGGGTACTTAGCGTAAAACTCCTCTTTTTCCACGCTCGGTGGCAAGGGCAAAGTTTGCATATTAGAAATTTCTTGTTTGTTTTGAGTGTTTTGCTCGGTTGAAATCTCTTGACTGCCTGCTTTGCCCACGACTACGCTTGATGTATCAAACGAAGTTTTGCTTGTACCGTCTATATACTCAACCGCTTCAAGCGGATTGCTTGTACTATTTTTATTAATGGTTTGACTATCTATAACTTGTTCGGCGACATCTAGTAATTTTTGTATCGCCTTCTCTTTTGAAACATCTTTTTCTTGGGTATTTAAGACGCTATCTTGATTACTTAAATTTTTTTCTTGGGTATTTAAGACGCTTTTTTGATTACTAATATCTTTTTGATTGAGTATGAAATTTGCGTCTTGCTCAATGTCGCTTGCGTTGACCTGATTAGTTTTTAGCTCGCTTATATTATTTAACTCGGTTTTAATGTCTAAGTCGTTTTCTTTGGTATTTATGCCGGCGTCTTGCGTATTTAAGTCATTCGCTTTGCTATTTATGTCATTGTCTTTTTGAGTTTCTTCAAGACTTTCTTCTAAGCTTTTAATTTTTTGACATTTTTTTGTAAAAGTGGCTTCGAGATTTTGATAGCCTTTGATAAGTTCTTCTAGACTCTTATATTTCCCGTACATTTTCGCCCTCCATTTGTTTGTGCAAGTTGATATGTTCCATAACTAAGTCGAATTTCCTTTTGCTAATATCCTTATTTTCGGGAGAAATTAAATAAGCGACGTGTTCTTCGATATGAATTTGGTGATTGTCGATTTCTAAGGGCAATTCGCCTACTTTTAATTCGAGATTTTCTTTAATCGCCTTTTGTCTATGCAAACTTGCAACGTCTTTTGCGCTTTCCCAGTTGCCAAACCCTAACATTTCTAGTATTTTTAGCTTTGCTTGCTCGGTAAGATTACCTTCGTGGTCTTGAAGAACGCCGGCTCTAAGCAATTCTGTTACAATCGAACGTCTATTTGCAAGACTATCGGTTAGCTTGTTTTCGGTTTCAAATACTATGTCGTCGCTAGTTAAATCGCTATTTGTAAAGTAATAAAGTTCTACGCTACCTTGACTCGTAAGCGACTTAGCCAGCCTAGAAACGCTAGCGAATTGCTTGTACATTCTCAAAACATATTTGCCTATTTGCTTGATAGAATTTCTTATTTCTTGGGCGCTAGAAGACAATCTAGTTTCGTCTTGCTCGATAAGAAGTTGTAGCGCCGTACCGCTTGTAACTTGGGTGGGCGTAGTGCTATTTCTAGCTAACTCGGATACGCCTGAAATAGTTATAAATTCGTTGATTAATCTATCTTCTTCGTAAGAAAAGTCTGCCGGCACGTGTCCGGGGTCTAAAAGACTTGGTTTTTGAGTCCCCTGCCTGTAAACAATTACTTTGCCCGGACTTAATCCGTCTGTTTCCAACGAATCGGTGTCTACCGAACCGTCTTCTACCGCAAGAATACCTACCGCAATTCGATTTAGAAACTCGTGTTTACGATTTTTTACCGCATTGTAACTTTTTTGCAAGGGAATTAGTCTATCAACTATGCTTACGCCCCAAAAACAACCGACTTGCGTGTGCGATAACTGTCTAATAAAAGGTATGCCCCTAGTGTTTTGGTCGCCGTTTGTGTAAGGTAATTTACCTAGATAAAGCAACGTGTCTTTTGCAACGATTGCAAGTTCGCCTTCGGGATTATCTTTATTTGGCAAGGTATACCTTTCTATAACAATAGCTTGATTATGTTTGGTTTCTTGGGTAATTGAGGGAACAGAACTGTTGTAGCCTTTTCCGCCTAGCCCCGTACCATTGTAACTAAAAACTTTTATATCCTCGCCTACGACTTTTTTGCCCCATATTCTTGCAATTTCCTCAACCGAATAAGCCTTAGCGTGTATTAACGAATTACATTCTTCGACGCTTGACGCTACGTTAGAATCGGGATAAATTTCAAAGGGCGAACAAACTGTTACGTTGACGTCGCCGTTATGATATTGTTTGCCCTTGTCGTAAATTACGTCGCCCAAACTATTGTCCCAAGTAACCTTATAAAATACCGTTCCACAAACCTCGCTCCACGAAGTCGCTTGAATTATCAATTTGTCAAATTCCATTTTTTCGCTTACGCTACCTAAGATTTTTGTAGCAAGTTTAGCGCTTTCTATGTCCTCGCTTTCGGCAGAGAAAGGTCTTACCAGCATCTTTGGTCTTACGTGATTAAGCCTTGCTATTCTTGTTTCGACAATAGGCGCTATATGGTTGTAAACTTGTTTTTGTTGCCAAAAGTAATCTTTGTCTTCTTCGACAATTTCCCCCGTAGGCGAACCGGAACAATATTGGTTACCCGAAACAAAGTTCATATTGAGTTGCCAAGCAAGTTCGTAAGGTTGTCTTAATTGTTGACGTATTTCAAAGTCTTTTTTTACGCTACTGACTAAGTCCTCATAAAACTGTTCTTTTTTCATTTTTCCTCCTGTTTTTGCTACTTAATTTTTTTATCTACCATAATTTTTATAGCTAATTATTTTAACATTAATTTTTGCTAGATTTTTTAGCTTTTATTTCGTTATTTAGCTCGTCAAGCAATTTATTCTTGATATTTTCAAGTTCTTGGTCGGTGTAATCTTGTAAATTTTGTTCTCCGCTGTCTAACACTAATTTATAGGCGGCAATGTCCGGCGGAATATGCTTTGTAACGACCTTTTTCTTAATTAGCTCCTCAACGCCATTTTCGACCGAATATTCTTCGGTTTTTTCTTTTACGGTATAGCCGAGAGCTTTTCTTACTAATTGTTTTTTAATATCAATGCTTCCGTTACTTTCAATTTCGTATTCTTGCGTCTCTTTTATTTTGCGAGTAGAAACTTGTTTGGGTAAACCTTGCCTTTCTTTATCTTGTTTAGCCAAATTTTCAACAAATTCTTGTTCTTTTTTTTGGCAACTATTTGAAGTAATTTCTAATTGTTTTTTAGCGTTATTTTGAGTTAAATCGTTGTTTTGTATTTTTTTCATATATGTTTTCCTTTTTAATTTCACTTGACAATATTAGTTATGGCTCTTAGCCTTTCTGCCTTTTTAGACAAATTTATAAAAACTATACGATATAAGTAGTTTACAATTTTGCTTAGTTAAATTTAATTAATCTTTATTTCAATTTATTTTGGCAACTAGAATTTGTTAAATCGATTACGTTGCAGTCTTTTTGCTAATTTTGCCTTGTCTTTGGCAATAAGGCTTTGTTCTTCTAGTTTAGGAGTATAAGGCTCGGGGCGAGAAGAAATATAATATCTTAATTCGTCAAGGGCGTGGTCGTCGACTTTTTTTGGTCTGTCGTTACTACCCCACCAATATCCCCGCATTTCTTTAATCAAATTGACACAGTTTTCAAATATGTACAATTTTGGTTTACCTTCAAGCGGTTTAAGTGCGCCCTTGACTCTATTTATTCCGCTAAACAAATCTTTATTTACATTAGTAGATACGGCTATGCCTTGTTCCCAAAACAACTCCGCAACGCTTTTATTACTGGCAAGAGTATGCTGGTTTGCCGCCGAATCTATTAATGCGCAAATTTTACCTTTATCAGTTTGCCAACCTAGTTGGTTACTAATCTTTTTTATTACTTCTGCGTGGTAGGAAACATCTTTTTTCGCCTCATAATGTTCGGCTATCACATACACCACACCGTCACCGTCGACTGCGTACCA
Organism: Clostridia bacterium; assembly: GCA_036654455.1. Lineage (NCBI taxonomy): Bacteria > Bacillati > Bacillota > Clostridia > Clostridia bacterium. Next base: position 353,142 of record JAVVRZ010000001.1, read on the forward strand.
ATGGCAACTTAAAGGATTGTTTAGACCGGGGTCAATGGATAATTTGTCGTACCATATATAAGGCACGGCAAAAGGTTTTATTACGTGAATGTTTGGGTCGAATTCGGAATAAACTAAACCGCTACCGGTAAAAAACTGTCCATATCTTCTAGTTTTTAGGCTTTCTTCGCTAAGCGTTTGAGTATAATAAGCTGTTTCGTCTTTATTTAAATACGGATTATCCGCCCATTCCATAGTTTGACTCCAAACTTCTTTGTCGTCGCTAGAATTGAGAAATATTTCTTCGTATACCCAACTTAGCCCTTTAAGGGGCGTCATTGTGCCAAACATTATGCCTCGTCTATCAAGAAGACGCATTTTACATTCGCAATAAATATCATAGGGCGGTTCTTCGTCGAACCAAACAAAGTCAAGCGATGCGCCCGAAAACTTTTCTCTGCCCATTTCGCAACTTTTAAAAGAAACTTTCGACACTCCGCCGACTTCGTTTTTTACCAAAAGATAATCAATTATGCCGTTTTCCATACTACCCCTGCGACCTTGATTCATAACGACTTCGATTATGTAACGCTTATCGAGATATTTTAAAATTTTCTCTTGCGCAACGTCACGTTGAACTTCGGTAGATAAGGATACTACAAAGCAACTTACGTTTGCTCGGTTTTGCCTGTACGGGTGAATTCCCCTAGCTAACCAAACTGTTTCTACCGCACCGCACTCGGTTTTGCCTGTGCGATTTCCGCCAAAAACCCAACGATTTTGTTTAAGACATTTGTGAAACTCCATTTGCTTTTTATGTATTACAACTTTATTGTAATTGCAAAGTGGCGAATTTTTACGATTTTGAATTTCTTCGTTTATAGACTTTAATTTAAGCAACTTTTCTTTTATCATTTTTACCTTATTTAAATAATTATTAGCTCAATATATTTTTCTTTTTTACTACAAATTTTGCAAAAAAATTTTCTTGCAAAAATCTTGCTTGTTCGTGCTATTTTGTCAAGTAACCTAGTATGCCTTGTGATAAGGTATAGTTACTTAAAAAAAGGAGGGTATTTATGAACAAGTCGGTAAAAGTAGCCGTAGTTATAATGCTAATTTGCTTAGTATTAACACAAAGTTTGCTATTTTTTAATTGTCTTACGCCACTTCCAAATACAACAAAAACAACGCATACCGCAAGCAATAACTCAAATTGCGCTACTATTATAGAAAAACAACCCTCGATTACTCTTAATTACAAAACTAATAAACTTAACAATCTAAATACCTACGCAAATACAAATAATATAATTTCTACGCCTAACAGCTTAATTTTTAATGCGGAAAACAAGGGCGTTCAGCCGACGTTTGTAAGAGTCCGCAATAGAAATGTTTACTTTTATTCTTCAACTTCTACCGCAATGCCCCTATTTGCGCTAATTCCAACCTACTATTTAAAAGTTTTAGCAACATCGGGCGAATTTTACTCGGTTGAAGTGCAAGAACAAGCCGACAACTATGCAAAGCTATCGGGATACGTATTAATTTCTTCGGTTGAAGCTATAAACGAAGTACCCAAATTGCCAATGTACCCTAGCGCAATTATCAGCGTCAGTCAATCTAGCGCAAAACTGTATACACAGGCTAGTTCGTCCTCGATTAGCTCGATTTCGGCTACTTATATGCAGGCTATGGGCTACTACGGCAAATTGATTACTCAGCAAGGCGAGTGGTACTACGTTTGTTTTAGAGGATATCTTGGCTATGTTTCGGCTAGCGACGTTACTATGCCCGAACTTACAAATCACATTACCCCGCTTAGCGACACTTCGGTTGACATAGTAGACGAAGTTCCGCCCAAAGAAGAAACGCCAACAGAACCTTTTTCCCCTAAGTTTGATTCGGTTCAGCTTGCGTTAATTCTTTTAATTACCGTGCCGTCAATAGTAATGGTTGTAGTAATGTTTACCCCTAACAAAAAGAAAACTAAACTTCCTACTTACTCTTACACCGAAAACAACAGTGGCAAAGTCCAAAAACCTCGCTATTACGACGACTATTTCTAGTAACTCGGCATATATAAACCCAAATTAATAGTTACATTTCTACCCTTAAATATTTAGTTGGCTAAATTTACAATATTGTTTTAGATTACAAAAATTTTTATTTTTTTAATTTATCGCTGATTGCTATATATTTTTTAATTGTTTTTACTTCTTATTGCTGTTTGTTGTAGACTTTTTTTATCCAATTTTGCTTTAAATAGGTACTTAAAAACCAGTTTTCGTCGTATCCGTCAACGATTAAGCTACTTGCAAATTTGCTTATGGCTTGCGATAAATATCGATATAGCGTTGTTTGAGGCAACTTACTGTCTTTTAACATTTGTTCTAAACTAAGTTGCGTTATGTACTTAGAAACAAGCAAGCGTCTTGAAAGTTTATCTAATTTAGATAGCGCATCTTTTGCTACGTTAAAAAGTTCTAAGAGTTCGCTTTTCTTTTCAATTAACTCGGCAATCGCCTTCATTTGTCCGTAAGCGTCGCACCTTGCGTAACCATAAGTAAGGTTGTGCGATGTTACGGCGGAATTGTAGACTTGTTTGTCTATTTTTTTGACAATAGTAGGTATTGTCGTGTAGCAGGTTAGAATTGTTTTTGCAATTTTACTCATTTTTTCCTCCTAAAATTAGTATCTTAACTGTCGAAAAATTAATAATTTCATATTCAGCTTTGTAAAATTACGATTGTTAAGGGCAAAAACTTGTTAAATTTGTTCTTGCGCCATTATACAAACGGTTATTCTTATGTCAATACATTGTTTTCAACTTTTAATTTGTCGAAAAAAATATGGAAGACCAATTTTTAAACTGTTTTTGAGTCATAAACAGCTAAAAACAACCAAAATTAAGCCTTTTTTCTTAATAACTAAAATTATCATTTCCACAAATTTTTGTACAAAAATGACTATAATGGTTGACAAACCAAATTGTTAAAGATAACTAGACTCGTTGAAATAGTCGTAAGCGTTTGGTTAAACTTTAAACGTAAGTAATAGTTTTAACTAAACTTACAAACTGTCGCAATTGCTTAATTACCACGTGTACTTTGCGGTAAAAGTAAATAATGCTAATCGATTCTAGGTCAAGAAAATTGTTTTTGTTGTTTTTAACTCATCTTCTACCTGTATTATACAAAATATAATATGACAACTGTGTGTCATATTTAACTATAATTTTCATAAATTTAGAACATTTGTTCTACTTTTTTATTAAAAATAACTTGTTAAATAATGAGGAAAAAGACCGCAATATATTGATAAAAGTAAAAATGTTTGGTATAATGTAAATAAATGGAGAATTAAGGGGAAATATTTTTTATGGCAAAAAAACTTAAAATTTGGCAAAGAGTGTTGTGCGTGATACTTGCCGTCGTTCTTTTATGCAGTACGGCTTATGCGCTAATTTACTATTTGGTAATCGCAGTTTAGGAGAAAAATTTTGAAAAGGACTATTACGACAATTTTAATCTTAATAATGCTTGTTATGTCTTTTCCTACGCTGTGTTTTGCGCAAACGACAACTACCGGCGTTAGATTTGTCTTGCCACGAGATATATATGCAAATAGCGACGGACTATATGTGCTAGATAATATTAACGAACAAAAGACGGCAATACATAATTTTAACCAAAATAAAGTTAAAACTACTTATATGCTTAATGGTAAATTTAACCGTCTATTTATATTAGATAATATAGTATATCTACTAAGCGCAAATAACTTTGTCTGGGGCGAATTAAAAGATGGCAAATTTAATAAAATCGGCGAGTATTTGAGTCAACAAACAGTTATCGACGCCGACTTTTTTGTGTATATACATAACTCTATCCCCCATTTGCTATTTTTAACCGTCGAAGGTATGTTTAGAATAAATACAGCCGATAAAGATGACTATCAATCGCAAGAAAAGTCTCAGGCTTTATCTATTACAAAAGTCGGCGACATTATTTATATATTGACAGATAATCAACTGTTTGAATACAAGGTCAACAATGCAAATAACGTTATAAACGCTCTACCAAAAGAAACTAAAAACCTTGCGAACTATCAAACCGTAGCAAGCGGTTTTACCACGCTTAGCGGTTACTATATTGGCGCAGACCATAATTATTGTATGTATAACGGCAAATCGCTCTACTATGTTGACGCTTTGACAAATACCTTAATAAACGTATTTGGCAAAGACGATATTACAAAAGAGCAAAATTTTCCGCTACAAGCTTCTGGCGAAATAACTTATACTCAACTTGCCGTATACGCAAAACAAAATAAAACTTATTACTACGCTTTGACAAACGACAAAAAGATTGAGAGATTTGTAGTAGACGACAATTCGGTTATGCCTATGGCGATTGCAAAAGACGAATTTGGGCTAGGTAGCGACTATATTGTGGCGAGTTTGCCTCAAAAAGGTTCGTATGGCGTCGGCGATATCGTATTTGTAACTTCTTGCGAATATCCAAGCGACTATATGTATCGATTTAAAGACGGAGAAAACGTCGCCGAGCAAAGTATTCCCGAGAGCATTGACCTTAACGCCGAAAAGCCCTATGCAATTATTACTTATGACGGCTACGAAAATTCCAACTTCTATTGTTGTCTATATCAAGGTAAATTTGGTTTTGTTGAAAAAGCAGTTGGCAAAAAAGTCGAGGACGATAGCAATATTCACATTCTAAGCGTATTTGCAAGCGCAAAAGGCAAAGCAAATATAACAACGGCGGTATACAGTCTACCTTTTATCGATAAACAAGAAGAATTTAAGTTTGACACAATATCAAGATATACCGAATTTGCTATTACCAAACAAATTGAGATATTTGGGCATAAATGGTATTTAATAGGTTATACTAATTCGCAAAATATAAACACATTAGGGTGGATAAGGCAAGATAACGTAAGCGATTACGAGGCTGTCGCAAGCAAAACGGCAATAGGAGAAAGAAGAATTAACCCCCCTGTTGCAAGCAAGGTTAATGTTTACCTAGATATAAATAAAAACCCTCTATTAATTGACGGCAACCAAGTTAGCCTATCGGTTGGACAACGAGTGCTTCTTGTAGAAGCAGGCGAAAAACTTAGCGTTATACAGTTTACAGTAGGCGACAAATTATATTTCGGCTATGTTGATAATGAGTATATTATTGATAAAGGCGTGACTAATACTGCAATACTTGGATTTGCCCTCTTAATTGTAGCAGTACTTGTAACAACGTTTTTAATAATTATGATTAAGCGTAGACCTAAAAATCAAAAAGATATCGACGACCTAAGCAAACCCGACGAAACCTTAACTCAAACCGACAAAGATTAACTAAACTAAATAACCAAAAGCCTAACAATCAAAATCTAACAAAGATTAACTAAAATAAATTAATAAACTAAAAAAACCGTTCTTAAATAAAGAGCGGTTTTTTGTTGTTCTTGTTATGTAAAAGTCTATAAACTTTGTAGTATTACAAATTTATAATTCTAAATTATCTTTTAATATTTAAGTTTTTAATTCTATTGAGAAGTTAAAAAAACTTTTTTGCTTTTTACAAATTTTACCAAAGCGACTTGCATAAAATATAACGCTTACATCAAAAGTTACTAGTAAATGACAAAAAGAACCAAAAAAAGAACAAACGGGGGTATTAAACTTGAATAATACAAAGATAACAAAGATTGAAAAAAAAATTAAATTGTTGGCGTTAATATTGGCGATTATTTCCACAATTTCCTTTGCCCTATCGCTGATAAATGCTCAAACCGAAGTATTTGCGCAGGTTAGAAAAATTCCCGTATACAAAGTCGACACTCAAAAATCTTGCATAAGTTTGACTTTTGACGCCGCTTGGGGAAGCGATAAAACACAAGGAATACTTGATTTGCTTGATAAATACCAAATTAAATGCACTTTTTTTCTGGTATCATTCTGGATTAAAGCCAATCCTGAGCTTGTAAAGGAAATTGATAAACGAGGTCACGAAATAGGCACTCATTCGGCGACTCACCCCGATATGACAAAGCTATCTAAGGAAAAGATGCTTGAAGAATTGACTGACAGTTGCAACCGAATTACCGAGCTTACAGGCAAAAAGGTTAGGCTATTTCGACCGCCGTTTGGAGCTTACAACAACACGCTAATAAGCGTTGCCGAAAGTCTTAATCTAATTACAATACAATGGGACTGCGACAGCCTAGACTGGAAAGGAAGCTCGGCGCTAGAAATTGCGACACGAGCGCAAAGAGCTAGCAAAGGTAGCATTATTCTGTGTCACAATAATAGCGACAATATAATTAAAGCTATACCCTTAATAGTCGAAGTCGCAAGAAACAAAGGGCTAAAAATAATACCCGTTGGCGAACTAATTTATCAACATTATTATGTTGACAGTCAAGGGGTTCAACACGAAAAACCAAATTATTAATATACAGGAGAAAGACAATGAACAACAATTTTTGTAACAAAGTAAGTATATCGGGCGTGGTGTGCGAAGAATTAAAGTTCTCGCACGAAGTGTATGGCGAAAAGTTCTACAATACTAGCCTAAAAGTTGCTCGACTAAGCAATTCTTTTGACATATTGCCGATTACAGTATCCGAAAGATTAAGCGAACTAAGCCTAGACGTCGGTCAAGAAATAACCGTAAAAGGGCAATTTAGAAGTTACAACAAAGTCGAACTTGGTCGTAGTAGGTTGATGTTAACAGTATTTGTAAGAGAAATCTCACAAATTGACAAGTCAATCAACAGCAACGAAATTGAATTGTCGGGCTTTATTTGCAAACCGCCTATATTTAGAACAACGCCCTTTATGCGAGAAATTTGCGATTGTTTGCTTGCGGTAAACAGAGCGTACAACAAAAGCGATTATATACCCTGCATAGCTTGGGGAAGAAACGCAAGATTTATTAAATATCTTGCAACCGGACAACAAATTAGTCTACTAGGACGAATTCAATCGAGAGAATACCAAAAGAAACTAAGCGAAACCGAAGTTGAAACAAGAATTGCTTACGAAGTTTCGATTGGAAAAATTGCCTTAAACACTTTTGACATCAGCTCAAAAGACGAAAAAATTACATTCGACTACGATTTGCAGTAATACTAGATATTAAAGCAAAAATTAAATAATCGATAAAAATTAATAGCAAACGGCTTTCGAGCGGTAAAGAATAAAACCGCTAACTAAAACTAAAATGCCCCTTGTAAAACTACACGGGGCATTTTTATGGTAAAAATTAAATATCTATAAATTCTTAATAAAATTTACCTTTTTTTTATTTCAAGCATCGGTAAAACTTAGAAAAAATAATATATTTATGTTCTATTACTCGTTTACATACCGAATTGCATTAATTAAATTTAGAGCTTTCTTGCACGATTTAGGTAATTTACCCTTGCCGGTGCGAGATTCTTTGGACATTTCGGCGCTTGTAATTGCTAAGGTGTTTGCCACGTCCTCGACTACAAAGGAAATTTGTTGGGTAAAGTAACCCGCAGTTAAGACCGCCGAGCCGTTTGAACCTTGAAGGTCAAAAATTTTAACCCCTTTGCGATAACGGGTAAGCATTGGCAAATCTACGCAAGGCGTACGCTTGACATAACACTTGTTAGAAATAAGAGCTATTTCGCCCTCGGGGGTAATTTGTCCCGCAAAAACAATGGTATCGCCTTCGCCTAGCATCATACCTTTTACTCCGCCTGCAACCCTACCTTGAATTGGAATTTCGCTTGTTGCAAAGTTCAAACACATACCGCTAGACGACACATAGAACACGCTAGCTTGCGGAATTTCTACCTCGACATTGATTACATCGTCGTCCTCTTTGCCCTTGTAGCCCACAAAGGAAGCCTTTAACAAGAGATATTCTTCAATCGACGTGCGTTTAACCAAACCAAGCCTTGTAAACACTAGCAGATTGAGGTCGGTTGACAATTCGTCTAGTTGCAAAACTTTGACGACTTTTTCTTCCGGCAAACCGCCAAAAGCTTCGACAAGCGTCATAGCGTCGTCACGATATTTAGTTTCTTTTATCCGCCCAGCTTCGAGTTGATAACAATTACCAAAGTTAGTGAAAAATAGAACTTTACGGTTTGTTATAGTCTGCAAAATTTGACTACATAAACAAGGAAGGCTTGCTTTGTCGGTGTTATCTTTGTTGCTAAGCGAATAATTTCTACTGCTTACACGCTTAATTAAACCTTGACTTGTAACGCATATTACGGTGTTTTCAACAGGAATTTCGTTGCTAATTACTTTAACTTGCGCATAATCGGCGTTATCGATTACTATACTCTTGCGGTCATATTTGTAAGCCTTTTTTATTGCGATAAGTTCGTCTTTAAGTAGCTGCATTAACGCCTTTGGCGAACGAACAATTTCTTCGAGTCGAGCGATAAGCTTTTGCAACAATTCAAGTTCCTCTTTCAATTTGTCAACTTCTAAGCGTGTTAGCCTAGCAAGACGCAAATCAAGTATGGCTTGGGCTTGCCTATCGGTTAGCTCAAATCTTACACGTAGCTTTTGCTTTGCCTCGTTTGTCGAAGAAGAAGAACGTATTATACGTACGACTTCGTCAATATTTGTTACGGCAATTACCAAACCTTCAAGAATATGCGCTCTGCCACGTGCTTCTTCAAGCTCAAATTTACTTCTTGCAAGCACAACGGCACGTTGATAGTTAGTGTAATAAGCAATAATGTCAAGCAAACCCATAAGTTGAGGTTTGCCGTCGGCGATTGCTACCATATTAATATTAAAATTACATTGAAGATTGGTACATTTAAACAATATATCAAGAATTTGTTGACAATTAAAGTCTTTGCGAACTTTTATTACCGCTCGCATACCTTCTTTATCGCTTTCGTCGATAATTTCGGCAATGCCGGCAAGCTTATCTTTCTTATCTTCTTTAACTTTAAGAATATCAACAAGAAGGGCGCTCTTATTTACTTGAAAAGGTAGCTCGGTAATTACAATTTGTTCTCTACCGTTGTCAAGACGCTCTATATTACATTTAGCCCGCATAACTACTTTGCCACGCCCTGTTTCGTAAGCGCTAATTAGTCCCTCGCCACCTATGCAATATCCCCCCGTTGGAAAGTCAGGGCCTGTTATATACTTCATAAGTTGAGGCAGGGTTATTTTACTATTGTCGATATAAGCGATTACTCCGTTAATTACTTCGCTAAGATTGTGCGGAGGAATTGAGGTTGCAAGCCCTACGGCAATACCGCTTGCGCCGTTTACAAGAAGATTAGGAAACCTACCGGGTAACATATCGGGTTCTTTGGTTGAGTCGTCAAAATTGCGTGAAAAATGTACGGTTTCTTTGTCGATATCTTTGAGAAGTTCCATAGAAAGCTCGCTTAGCCTTGCCTCTGTATAACGCATAGCTGCCGGTCCGTCGCCGTCTACCGAGCCAAAATTGCCTTGACCTTCGACAAGCGGACAATTTAAATTAAAACCTTGCGCCATACGCACCATTGCGTTATAAACCGAGCCGTCGCCGTGAGGGTGGTATTTGCCCAAACATTCGCCGACAATACGCGCGCTTTTTTTGAAAGTTTTGTCGGGAGTAAGACCTAAATCATACATTGCGTAAAGAATACGGCGTTGAACGGGTTTGAGTCCGTCCTCTACACGGGGAATTGCCCTATCCATAATTACATACTCGGCATAAGGCATCATTGATTGCTTCATAACCGTTTCCATATCCTTAGTAATAAGGTTAGAACCGTCCGGAAGTTTCTCTATTTCTGGGTTAATGCTATCTATATCAATCTGTTCCATAATAATTTCCTTTTAAATATTTATTAATCTTTGGCAATCTAATCTAACTATACAAATTCTTCAAATACTACGTCGGCATTTTTGTTAAAGTCGGCGTGTTCTATAATAAAGTCACGCCTTGCGTCGACCTTGTCGCCCATAAGCATAGTGACCATACGGTCAGCTTCGGCGGCGTCGTCGATAGTGACTCGCATAAGAATACGGCGAGCTGGGTCCATAGTAGTATCCCAAAGTTGTTCGGGGTTCATTTCCCCTAGCCCCTTGTAACGAGAAAGTTCGGGATTACGCCCAAAATCATTCATAATAACGGCAAGTTCCTTGTCGTCATAAGCGTAAAGAACTTTATCTTTTTTGCTGACACGATATAGCGGTGGCATACCTATATAAACGTGCCCTTCTTGAAGCAAATCTTTCATAAAACGGAAGAAGAAAGTTAACAAAATTGCTCTAATATGCGCTCCGTCTTGGTCGGCGTCCGAAAGAATAATAATTTTATCATATTTTAAGCTGGTGATATCAAAGTCTTCGCCGATAGAAGTATCAAGCGCCGAGATAATCGAGCGATATTCTTCGTTTTCCAACACCTTGTCTAGCCTACTGCGTTCGGCGTTAAGCGGTTTGCCACGTAAAGGCAAAATTGCTTGAAATTTCTTATCCCTTGCTTGTTTTGCCGAACCGCCGGCGCTATCGCCCTCAACAATAAATAATTCGTTACGAGTAAAGTCTTTGCCCGTACAACTAGAAAGTTTGCCAACTAAATTGCTATTTGCAATAGTGTTTTTTGTGCGAGCGATATCTTTTGCGTGACGAGCCGCCTCTCTTGCGTTAGCGGAAGCTATTGACTTTTTGAGAATAACATCGGCAACGTCGGGATAAGCGTCAAGCTGCTTGGTAAATAAATCATTAAAAATTTGTTCAACTGCGGGTTTTGCCTCTGCATTGCCTAATTTTGTCTTAGTTTGCCCCTCAAATTGAATATTTGTCATACGAACTGACAACACGCAAGTAATGCCCTCTCGAAAGTCTTCGCCAAGTAAATTTTCGTCTTTGTCTTTGAGAAAACCTTTTTTACGGGCGTATGCGTTAAGAATTTTAGTTAAAATATTCTTAAAACCTGTTTCGTGCATACCGCCTTCGGGAGTAGGAATATTGTTGACATAACTAACCAACGTTTCTGCGTAAGAATTAGTATATTGAATAGCGTAAGACAAATCTAAGGTTTCGTTTCTACCTTCGTCGGCAAGAATTTTTAGGTGTAGCGGAATTTTATTCTCGTTTAAGTCTTTAACAAAGTCGACTAGACCGCCGTCAAATTGAAATGTCTTAGTTAAAGCAAGTCCGTCGTCGTCGGTTTCTCTCAAATCGGTAATTACAAATTTTATGCCTTTGTTAAGGTAAGCAAGTTCCTTAACACGCTTAAAAACTGTTTCGATGTTAAAAGAAACGTTGGTAAATACTCGTTTGTCGGCTAAAAATTTGACCTTCGTGCCTTTTAATTTAGACTCGCCTCTTTTTTCAAGCGGAGCAAGCGGAATGCCCGAAAGAATCTTTTTATTATCTTTTGGGTCGGGATAAGAAGCGAATTTTTGATAGTAAGCGTAGCCGTCCTTATAGACTTCAACTTCAAGATATTCCGCAAGAGCGTTAACTACCGAAGCGCCAACGCCGTGTAACCCGCCCGAAAAAGCGTAACTGCCATTATTAAATTTACCGCCTGCGTGAAGCTGAGTATAAACTACTTCAACCGCCGAAACACCAAGTTGAGGGTGAATATCTACGGGAATACCACGACCATTGTCAAATACTTCGACAGACTCATCGGCATTGATTGTAATTGTAATTAAGTCGGCGTAACCGTTTGCGCCCTCGTCTACGGCATTATCTACTATCTCCCACAGCAAATGGTGCAGTCCACGACTGCTAGTAGTGCCTATATACATACCCGGACGCATACGCACTGCGTCGAGTCCCTCTAAAATTTGAATATCCTTTGCCTCATATTGACCGCCTTGAATTGTCATATTTAGCCCTCCAAATTAATCTATAAATTTACAATTATATTATAACACTTTTTAGTATACTATGCAAGAGTAAAAATGAATAAAAATACATCAATTTTTGCCTAAAATTACCACAATAGTAATTTTATATAGTTTTTATGTATATTTATTTATAATTTGTATATTTTATTTGTTATTTTTTATCGAATTTGCAGTGTATAAATATTCATAAGCAAAATTATAACTATTCTTTCGCTTTTTATACATATTTTGACACATAAATATCTTGTTTAACTCATTTTAAAAAAACCTAACTTCTATTGACTTAACTTTACTAAAATGATAAAATATATTTATTAAAGGGAGAATTTATGAACGACATTAAGCTATATTTGCTAGATATGGACGGCACAATTTACATTGGCGATAAGTTGATTGCAGGCGCAAAAGAAAAAATTGAAGAAATTAGACAAAAGGCAAAACTTTGCTTTGTAACCAACAACTCATCTAAAAACCCTACTCAATATATTGAAAAACTTTCAAAAATGGGTATTGACATTAGCAAAGACGAAATATATACCTCGGGCGACGCTACTATCGAATATCTTAAAGAAAACTATGCTGGCAAAAGCGTTTACCTTGTTGGAAATAAAGAGTTGGCTCAACAATTTGAACAGAGCGGAATTATACTTAGCGAGCAAGCAAATATTGTCGTACTCGGCTACGATACCGAGCTGACCTACCAAAAATTGCTAATCGCCACGACAAAAATTGCGCAAGGGGCAACCTATATAGCTACTCACCCCGACTTTGTTTGCCCTTGTAGCCCGGTCTATGCGCCCGACGTAGGCTCTTTTATTGCCCTTCTTCAAAAAAGCGCCAACAGACTGCCTGACGTTATTTGCGGTAAACCCGATAAAATTATGGGCGAATGTATAAAAAGAAAATTTAAATTAGACAACGCTTCTATCGCTTTTATTGGCGACAGATTGTATACGGACATTTTATTTGGCAACAACAACGGCTTTACCTCAATTCTTGTGTTTAGCGGAGAAACAACCAAACAAGATTATTTGGCTAGTTCGATACGTTCTTCTATTACGCTTGAAAGCATAGCCGAATTAGTAGTTTAAGGGCGTAATATAACGCATCAACCAAACGCATCAATATTTTTTATAGTTAAACTGGGAGCAAAAAGCCCTATTGAAAACAAAAGGAGTAAAAATAATGAAAAGATATATTTTAGCGCTTGACGAAGGCACTACAAGCGCAAGAACGCTTCTTTACGACACGATTGAAAACAAAATTGTTGAAATGTCTAGCCGAGAATATGACTTAATCTATCCTAAAAATGGTTATGTCGAACAAGACGCCAACGAAGTTTGGGCTAATCAATTTGCGAGTCTTAACCAAACAATAGCCCAAAGCGGTATTAATCTTGAAGAAGTCTATGGCATTGGCATCACTAACCAAAGAGAAACCATTGTAGTTTGGGATAAACATAGCGGAAAACCTATTTATAACGCCATTGTGTGGCAGTGCAAAAGAACAGCCGAATTTTGCGACAAAATAAAACAAGACGACTACTGGCGAGAAACTATCTTAAACAAAACCGGACTGATAATCGACTCTTATTTTTCGGCAAGTAAAATTAAATGGATATTGGATAACGTCGCAGGCGCAAGAAAAAAGGCAAATGCGGGGCAACTTATGTGCGGAACTATTGACACTTACATCATTTATAAGTTGACGCTAGGTAAAGTATTTGTAACCGACCCTTCTAATGCAAGCCGAACTATGTTGTTTAATATCAACACACTTGACTGGGACGACGAATTGCTAAATTACTTTGGCATACCTCGTTTAATGCTACCTAAAATAGTAGATAGCAATCAAGTAGTCGGGCAAACCGAGGTGTTAAAGTCCCCTATTACAATTTGCGGTATTGCAGGCGACCAACAAAGCGCTCTATTTGGACAAGCTTGTTTTGAACAAGGCAATGCAAAGATTACTTATGGAACAGGCTGTTTTATCTTAATGAATACCGGCGATAAACCAAAAATATCTAGTAAATTGCTTACAACGATAGCTTGGAGAATAAACGGCGTAACAACTTACGCTCTCGAAGGTAGTATATTTAACGGCGGTAGTAGCATCACTTGGCTTAGAGATAATCTCGATTTTTTCCGTGCAAGTAGCGAAAGCGAACACTGGGCTAAAAAAGCTAAAAATTGCGACGGCACAGCCGGAACTGACGGGGTATATGTTGTGCCGGCTTTTACCGGTATGGGAGCGCCCTACTGGAACCAAAACGCAAGAGGCACAATAATAGGCATAACTCGCGCGACGACGAAAGCGCATATAACTAGGGCTACGTTAGAGGCTATGGCGTATTCTGTTAAGGATATTATCGGTAATATGGAAGCCGACAGCGGTATAAAAACTATACAAATCGCAGTCGACGGCGGTGTTTCGGCAAACAATTTCCTTATGCAATTTCAAGCCGATATGCTCAGCGTCAATGTTATTAGACCAACAAGCACCGAAGCTACGGCGCTTGGCGCAGTTTATCTATGCGGACTAGGTCTAGGGGTATATAAGGACATAGAACAAATAAAAAAACTCTGGCTTAAAGATAAGACTTTTAAACCTACTATGGAACAAACACAAGTCGATTGCCTCTACAAAAAATGGCAAAAAGCAGTAGAACGAAGCCTTGATTGGGAAGAATAATCTAAATTACAAATAATTATCACAAGCAAAATTTATTGCGTTAAGTTTAACTAATAAATATCTTTTTGCTTAATAAATATTTGTACGCTATTGGGTTTATATTTTACAAATTGACAAAAAATACTATATTAGTAAAAATATCTTAAATATTTATTCGTTAAAGATATTGACAGTCAAAGTACGACAAGCTATAATCTAGACATATTAAATTTGGAGGTAAACTTCTATGAGTGAAACAAAAGCGTCGGTCAAACTATTCGACATATTAGCTAAGATAGTTGCGGTATTATATGTGTTAGTACTTGCAATAGAGATTTTCAACGGCGTATGGCCCTTTATTAAAGGCGAACACGCAGAGCTAATACTTAAAATATTCTTCTACACTAAGATGTACGCAGGTCTTGCTCTTGCCGGATTAGTTGTAATGGAATTTGCAATGGGGCGTAACTTTATCATAAAGATAATCATTCTTGCGCTACTTGCAGTTATTGTTATCGCTTCTTTTTTCAGCGATACTTGGGGACAAATCGTAGACTTTGTAAACAAAACTGCATTAGGTAAATAATACATATTTTTTACGCCTACATTAATATGTAGGCGTAATTTTTTTGCATTTTTTAATTTAACTCTATATTTTTTTAAAAATTTACTTAAAACCTAAACTAGGCTAAAAACTTATATTTTAAGATAGATTGACAAAGCTCTATCCATTGACAGTCCTTGCAAAGGTCAAGTTTGTCGGCGTTAATTAGGTCGGCTATAATCGACTTTATTGCCATAATTTTGTATACTTGCCCTATTTTTAGCGTTGTTTTATCCAAAATAGCTTGGTCATAACACTTACTTTTGCCAGAATTGCAAATTCCTTCTATTAAATTTGGACAGCAAGAACATAAATTATCTTTGCCCATAACTAAGGTAAATTCTTCGCCTGACTGTAATTTTTTAAGAACGGTTGCGGTATTTAAGGTAAATTGTTGGTCGTAACCTTTTCCCACAAAAAATTGTAGACATAGTAAGTGATGCGGTCTAAGAAAAATCATACTATACTCCTATCGCTTGACCTAGTAAAAGTAACCCCGAAGTTACTACAAGCACAATGATTATATAAACTAAGTTGCGTTTAATCCATTGACCGTAGCTAATATTCGACATTGACAAACCTATTAGTAGCACTGCGTTAGTGGGGAAAAACATATTTGTAAACCCATCGCCAAAGACAAAGGCGAGAATAGCTAAATTTATACTAATACCTATCGGCGTAGGCGAATCTATACATAAAAATTGTAATATAGGCATAATAAGATAAGCTTTTGCCGAACCGCTACTGATAAAAAATTCTAAAAGTAGCACAATGCCGTAAATTGCAAGCACGCATAAATAAGGATTAACGCCTACAAGGCTAATGGTTAGCGAATTCATAATTGTATCAAGAATTTTGCCTTCTACCGCAATGTATTTAACCGAACTTGCCATAAGCAGTATAAGTACGCCCGGAAGCATAGCAAATATGCCTTTTCCAAAGTATTTTAAAGTCAAACCAACTTTTTTTGTAACAATAATTCCACAACTCAAAGAACCAAACAAGAAAACAACCATAATCAATACCATTGTTAGTCCTTGTTCTACAATTACCGGTATTGCCGAAGCAAGAATCATTACTGTTATTACGCTTATAAAAAATATTATGAAAGTTAAAAATATCTTTCTTTCGTTAGCTTGCTCAAACTCGTTTAAGTCAAGGGCGCTTTGCGAATTAGTAGGGTCTAGCTTATCGGTAGCTACTTCGTGGCGCTTTGCCATAAAGCTAACGAAAAATGAAGTTAACACCCACATCAAAACAAAAATAATCAACCTAAACCATATAGCGGAAAGCATACTACCGCCTACTATTTGATACGCTATGCCAATGGTAAAAGGGTTAAAAAGCGGACAAGAAAAACCTATGCCAGAAGCAAGCACCGACATAGAAAGCGCAGTTGTAGTATCCCAATTCATACTGCGAGCTACAATAAACATAAGCGGAAGTAGCACAAGAGTTTCTTCAAAAATACCAAACAAAGAAGAAATCAACATAAAAAAGAGTACGACAGCCCAAATAAGCAAATCTTTTTTTGAGGAGAACTTTTTAATAAGTCTTAACGCTAAGACTTTTATCCCTCCGGTTGATTCAATAATTGAGAATGCGCCCGCAAGCACAAGCAAGAGTATAGATATTACTATTATATTAAGCGAATCGCTACTTGCAAGCACTAAAATCGGCGCAAATATCCACTTTACAATAGATATTCCGCTTTCGCCAGCCAGTGGCATATAACTGTTGGGTACAATTTGTTCTTTACCATTGACAATGGTACGCAAAAATGTCCCACGAGGCACAATATATGTAAGCGTGCCTGCAAGAATAATTAAAGCTAGCAATATACACATTACGCTGATAAAAGACTTAGTGGATATTGCAATAGCTAATTTCGGCTTTGTTGTTTTGTTCATTTACCCCTCCTTATTTTTGCCAAAACCTATTTAGTTAAAAAATATTCCCTCATAAAGTCGACAGACTTTGCAAATTCGGTTTGAGAAACATTCTCGTCGTTTGAGTGCATTGAGTTTAACTGCGTTGTAGATATTTTAATAGGGTTAAACCTTATTATTTGGCTAGAAACGTCGTCCATATAGCAAGCGTCCGAAGCGCCCGATAGAATGTAGGGCAATACTATCGTATTAGGATAAATCTTTGCGACTAAGGCTTTAAGATTGGCAAAGTGAGGACAATTTGGCGGAGTTATTTTTGAAGCGTCTTTGCTATACAATATTTTTGCGGTAAGACCAAATTTGCTTGCGACTTTTGCTAATCTATCGAACACTTCTTTAATACTTTGTCCCGGCAATGTTCTAATATTTGCAATCGCAGTTGCAGTCGGCGAAATAGTGTTATTGCTTAAACTTGCGTTGACACGAGTAAAAACCAACGTCGTTCTAACAATGGCGTTAGTCGCCGGGCTAACTTTTGGAAGAATTAATTTAAGAAGTCCGCCGTAGAGCCAAAAATTACAAAGAAGAATTCGCAATCCAAAACTCATATAAGGGCTAATTGACTCAAACATTTGCTTAATTAGTGGTAAAAAACGCACTTTAAATTGTTGATGCGTATTGATATAGTTCATAAATTTAACTAATTCCGCTAGCGCAGTCGTTTCGTGAGGCATACTGCTGTGTCCGCCTTGTTCTTCGGCGGTAAATTCTATGTCAACGTAACCTTTTTCGCCCATACCTAGTAAAGCGGTGTCGTTATCTACGGTAGGATAATTACCGCTACTTAAAACTCCGCCTTCGTCAAGCGTAGTATCAAGCCAAATTTTATGTTCTACAAAATAGTTGCGACAATTTTGAGCGCCCTGCGAAAAAGTTTCTTCGTCGCAACCCGAAAAAATATATAAATCATATTTTGGTTGGTAAGAGCCTTCAAGCAGTTTATTAAGCGAAAGAAGAATTGCGCAAAGCATTCCTTTATTGTCGATTGCGCCCCTACCCCATATTTTGTCGTCGGCAATTTCTCCGCTGTACGCAGGGTAAAGCCATTCTCCCTCGGCGGGAACAACGTCGCTATGAGCCATAACTAAATTTGCCTTTTGACTACTTATACCTTTAACTAAGAACAAATAGCCATTTTTTATACTTATCGATTGACTTTTGGCAAAAAAGATTGGAAAAAGCTGTTGCAAGGACAAATAATATTTGTCAAACGAGCGTTGGTTGTTGCCGTTTGAACTAGTAACAGTTTCAAACTTAATCATTTGAGAAAGAACTTTTGAGTACTGTTCTTGCTTACTATGCGGAATTGAAAAGTTATCAGTCAATTTTATTTTCTTGCCCTTAGCGCCTGCATTAATTACGCTAATTAAAACTAAAATTAACGCAACTCCAACTAACCCTAAAATACAATATAATATAATCATAACAATCTCCTTATATTTAATTATAACACATTTAAATATCATAAGCACTATGTTGGCAATAAATATTTTTGGTTAAACTGCCATTAAATAAATTTACTTTAATTCGATAAATTACAACAAATAATTAATTGAAAAAGGTATTAAAAAGGTGTATAATTTAAACATAGGGAGCGATTATGAAAGAAATATTTGAAAGAACAAGCGTAAGAAGTTACGCTCAAAAAGAAGTAGAAGAAGACAAAATTCAAGAATTGTTGCGTTCGGCTATGGCGTCCCCTACGGCGCTTAATCAACAAGCCCGAGAATATGTAGTAGTTACCGACAAACCGACGCTTGCAAAACTTAGCAAAGTTAGTCCGGGCGCAATTCACCTAGAAAATGCCCAACTTTGTATTGCGGTATGTTTTAACAACGATTTAGCAATTTCTGTTGACTATTTTCAACAAGATTGCTCAGCCTCAACCGAAAATATTCTGCTCAGCGCAACAAGTCTAGGGTTAGGCGGAGTATGGATGGGAATTGCCCCTAACAAAGAGAGAATGGAGAGGGTTAGCCAAGTTTTAGAATTACCGTCAAATGTTTTGCCTTTTAACTTAATTTCGCTAGGTTACCCAAAAGACAAGCCAACCCCCAAACAAAAATTTAACCCCAAAAGTATTCATTACCAAAAGTATTAATATTTATTTCAAATTACGCTTTATACAATATTTGATTTTTTGTAACCTCGCAATGATATTGCAACAATTAAAGGCTTGACTAATTTAGTCAAGCCTAAAAAATAAAAATTAATTACGTAAAAATAATTTTAACCCTAGCTAACGCAAAAAAACAACTTAAAACTTAGATTGCGTAAAAAGCAATTTAAAAACCTAACAAATGCAATTTAAGCCTATAACTGCATTGAAGCAAGCAAAGTTCCGCACAAATTGAGTTCGTTACCGCCTAAAATATCAAATGAAAGGTCTTTTGGAAGTAATTCTTTCAAATATTGCTCAAAAAGTTTGCGATAATTGTAAAGTTTATAAAAAGTCGTGCCTTCGGCTACTATTGCTAAGGGCAAAGAAGAAGTTGAGTTTGCCGACTGAGTCACAAATGCAGAAACAAGCAAAGCCCCTATTTTTGCCGAACGGTCAATAAATGCGTAGATTAATTGAGATAAGATGTCTTTGTCGCTTGCATTTGGAAAATATTTAGCAACAGATTGTGAACCTATTGACAAAAAATTACTTAGTTCTGCCGTATTTACCTTATAATCGGTATAGAATTTTTCATTTTCTACCGCCGAATAACTTAATAACTTCTCTTGTTTGGCTATTCTTACAGCTTCTTTAATTAAAGACGGCAAATATCTACCGCTTGATACTTTTTCTATCAGTTGTTGGGAAGGCGCAAGAGTCTTGTCAACTATTACTTTATCAAAATCGCCCAAAATAAATTTGTCAAAATTAGAAACTTCGGTATTTATTATCATTTCGCCTTCGGGCAAATCTAATTTTTTAATATTTTTGTTATTTTCAATATAACTTACATTTGTTCCCGTGCCAAAAATGTAGCCTAAATAGGTCGAATATTGCTTATTGCAACTACATTTTCCGCCTAAAAGCGTAGCGACGGTGTCGTTACAAATCACAATTTTGCGTGAAATATCGCTATACTTGCGTAAAGACTGCAATGTTTCTGCCCCGACATAAGAGCCTAACACTCCGCTAGTTTTAATTTCTTTGCTAAAAATTGTAATAATGCCGTCAAGACTTTGCTCCATATCAACTGCGTAAGAAAAACAAAATCCTATATTTGTAGCTTTATCAACTAAATAAGAAATATTTTTAGCTATTTGACCGAAAAATTCTTCTTTGTTGAGCGAAAATTTGACTCCCGGCATAGTCGTAGAAGAAAAATCGCTAAACGTGGGCTTGCCATACTTATCAAAACTTCCTAGACAAACACGAAAATTTGTACCGCCTGCGTCAATTATTATATTTGTAACGTTAGATTGTTTAGGTAAATTTGCCGTTAAATAAGTAGGTATCATAGGCACGCAATTAGACTTGCCAAGTAGCCCTAGACTTATTTCACGTTTAAGGTTAGCCGTGAAGACTTGACTAGAAATATCTTGACTTGATTGTTTATGAGATAATAAAAAATCTTTAACGTCCATATTTGCCTCGTAAATTATTCATTTAGCATTTCGTAAAACTCTTGCAAGGTAATAATTTTTAGTTTACCAGCGTTTGCGAGAGTGATAATTGCTCTTGTCCTTGAACTATTTGCCGTAGAATTGCTTACATAGTAGTTTGCCTGAGCTAATTTTGCCGAATATTTGCCACCATTAGCATATATTTCGTTAAGAATTTTAACCGAATTTGCAAAATTGTCAAGTTCGATTATGCGGTCAAGCGCAAAGACAACGTCACTAAATTTATCGCTTATTTTTACAAATTTAGTCGCTCGAATGTAGTCGTACAATTTGCCGATGCTATTATTCTTAACTTTCTTGCTACAACCTTCTTGCATAATTACAGGGTGAATTAGCTCAAAATTAATGGTAGACCCAACTCTAATAGAATATTTTGCCATTAACTGCTCGACGGTTTGCCCGGTTTGTTCTACAAGATATTTTATCGTAAGTAGCGACACATAAGCGTCTTCCAAACTGTCGTGAGGCGTAAAAACAACGCCGATTTGCTCGGCAATTTTAGACAAACTGCGAACTTCCTTGTCGCCCTTATAGGCTTTAAATAGTAACTGAGAACATATAAAATTGAAATTAATTGGAGGTAAGCGATAGTGTTTGCAAGCCGAATTTAACATAATTACGTCGCTAACTACGGCGTGACCCAACACAATATAGTCGCCGGTAAGCAATTTTGCAAGCCTATCGTAAATTTTGTCAAAGGTCGGTGACGCTTTAAGTAGTTCGGGTGAAAGATGTAAGTCTATGCCTACGTTTGCCCGTGTGCCGTTTAAGTCATACTTCGCCTTAGGGTTAACGTAAATATTCTCTTTAAAGATTACATTAAAGTTTTCGTCGGCAATAACTACGCCAACACTACAAATGCTGTAACGTTTATATCCGTTTGCCGCCTCAATGTCGAAAGCTAGATAATTCAATTTATATTCTCCTAACAAGGCTATTTTACCAAATGTAGCGACAAAACGCAAGTTACTTTTGATATATTATTTTTAGAAGAAAAAAAAGACGAAAAAAGTCGTCTTTTTAATTACTTTAAATTTTAAAATATTTTAAATATTTTACCAACTATTACTATACTGGCTAAATATTTATAAGTTGTAGGCTAATAAACAAGCGACTTTTACCGCTATTCCCATTCGATTGTAGCCGGAGGTTTGCTTGTTATATCATAAACTACACGATTAACCCCTCTTATATTATTGGTAATTTTTTGCGAAGTCCGTTCCAAAACATCGTAGGGAATATGCGCCCATTCGGCAGTCATAGCGTCTACCGAACAAACCGCCCTTAACGCAACGGTATGAGCGTAAGTGCGTTTGTCCCCCATTACGCCGGTCGACAATACGTCGGGAAGAACGGCAAAATACTGCCAAACATTTTCAACCTTGCTTTCTTGCATTTCTTGTCTAAATATATGGTCAGCTTGACGAACTATGTCGACTTTTTCTTGGGTAAGTTCGCCGATAATGCGAACGGCAAGTCCGGGGCCGGGAAAAGGTTGACGATTGATAATTTGCATAGGAATATTTAATTCTAGTCCTACGCTACGAACTTCATCTTTAAATAAACAGCGAACAGGCTCGATAAGCCCTTCAAAATCCATTACCGACGGCAAACCGCCGACATTATGGTGAGTTTTTATCACTTCTCCGCTACCGCTACCGCTCTCAATTACGTCGGGGTAGATTGTGCCTTGCACAAGAAAACTTATATTGCCGAGTTTTTTTGCTTCTTTTTCAAAAACACGAATAAATTCTTCGCCGATAATTTTTCTTTTTCGTTCAGGCTCGGTTACCCCTTTGAGTTTAGACATAAAGTGTTCTTTTGCGTCAACCGCAATTAAATTAAGCCCTTTTTCTTGCTTAAAAATTTGTAAAACTTCCTCAGTTTCGTTTTGACGCATAAAACCATGATCGACATAAATACAAAATAAGTTGTCGCCTACGGCTTGATGGACTAACATAGCCGAAACAGCCGAGTCAACACCGCCCGAAAAAGCGCAAAGAACTCTTTTGTTGCCGACACGCTGTTTAATTTGTTCGACAGTTGATTTGACAAATTCGCCAAGCGACCAGTCGCCTGCGAGTCCGGCAATTTTATATAAAAAATTACCTAAAATTATTTGTCCAAATTGCGAAGTAACTTCGGGGTGAAATTGTATGCCGAATAATTTTTTACTTAAACATTCAGCCGAGGCGTATTTGCAATTTGCCGTACTGGAAGTTAAAGTAAATTCCGTAGGTAAAGTAGTTACGCTGTCAAAGTGACTCATAGTAACATCAAATTTGTCGTCTACGCCCTCAAAAAGTTGAGATTTGCCAACTAAAACTACTTCTGTTTTGCCAAACTCTCCTTTTTGCGAAGGCGTAACCGTACCGCCGAGTAAATGCGACATAAGTTGAAAACCATAACAAATGCCCAGTATTGGAACGCCTAAGTCAAATACCGCCTTGTCTATTGTTGGGCTACTCGCTTCGTAACAAGAGTTGTTACCGCCCGAAAAGATAATTGCCGAAGGCGAATATTCTTTTATTTTATTAAAACTTGCGTAGTGAGGCATAATTTCACAATAAATGTGATGTTGTCTTACTGTCTTTGCAATAAGTTGAACAGTTTGACTGCCAAAGTCGATTATTAAAACTTTTTGCATTGTTTTTCCCTTTAAATTTTTAAAAAGTTGAAAGTTAATTTGCATACTAAGTATTTAAGCAAGTAATACAATTAACTTATAAAGTGTAGCTAATAATTTCTTAAATGCTAACGAATTAGCCCTTAATACTATAATTTGGCGCTTCTTTTGTAATATTAATGTCGTGAGGGTGACTTTCGATTAGCCCTGCGTTAGTTATACGCACAAATTTGCCGTTAGCTCGCAATAAATCTATTGTGCTTTGACCGGCGTAACCCATACCCGACCTAAGACCGCCTACAAGTTGATAGATCATATCGCCAAGATTGCCTCTATGAGGAACTCTACCTTCTACCCCCTCAGGCACAAATTTGCTTGTCGACTCTTGAAAATATCTATCGTTACTGCCTGCTTCCATAGCCGAAAGACTGCCCATACCACGATAAACCTTAAAACTTCTACCTTGATAAATCTCTAAATTTCCCGGACTTTCGGTAGTGCCTGCAAAAAGACTACCTATCATAACTGCCGAAGCGCCTGCGACAATAGCCTTAGTTATGTCGCCCGAATATTTAATTCCGCCATCGGCGATAACTCTTTTGCCTAGTTTATCGGCTTGTTCGGCGCAGTTAATTATTGCGGTAACTTGTGGCACGCCAACTCCGGCGATAACTCGTGTGGTACATATACTGCCCGGTCCAATACCAACTTTTAATATGTCCGCACCGGCGTCAACAAGAGCCTTTACGGCTTCTGCCGTTGCGATATTGCCCGCCATAAGCGTTATGTTAGGAAACTTTGCCTTGATTGCTTGAACCATATCGAGAACTTTTTTGCTGTGACCGTGAGCTGTATCTACTGCGATTAGGTCGACTTTTGCGTTTACAAGAGCGGAAACACGTTCGAGAGTGTTTGGGCTAATGCCAACCGCAGCGCCGACTAATAATCTACCATTAACATCTCGGGCAGAAAAAGGATATTGAATATTTTTCTCAATATCTTTGATAGTTATTAAACCTTGAAGAATATAATCTTTGTCGACTATTGGCAATTTTTCTATGCGGTGCTTGCCTAAAATCTTTTGCGCTTGGTCAAGGGTTGTGCCAACGGGCGCAGTAATTAAATTCTCTTTTGTCATTATATTGTCTATTGGTTGGTTAAAATTAGTTTCAAAACGCAAATCTCGGTTAGTCAAAATACCCACTAACTTATTGTTGTCGTCAACGATTGGAACGCCGGAAATCTTGTAATGCGCCATTAAAGCTACGGCTTGACTTACTAAATTAGACGGGTGAAGAAAGAACGGGTCGGTAATTACGCCGTGTTCGGAGCGTTTGACCTTATCGACTTGACTAGCCTGTTCTTCTATTGACAAATTCTTGTGAATTATGCCTATTCCGCCCTCCCTAGCCATAGAAATAGCTAGCTTATTCTCGGTTACGGTATCCATAGCCGCCGACATTAAAGGAATATTAAGTTTGACGTTGTCGTTAAGTTTGATTGAAACATCGACTTGATTGGGCAATATTTGCGACGCTTGGGGAATAACTAATACGTCGTCAAACGTTAACCCTTCGTAAAGAACTTTCATAGTTTTCTCCTTATGTAATTAAAATTATTTTATAAAAAAAATTGCTTGCGACACGACAAGCAACTACTAGACAGCCTTAGAGCGTAGGCTAATTAAATTGTTAAAAATTATAAAAAATTGGCATTGTTGGTAAATTTGCAATTTCGCTCACCTCTATCTAGATTAGGCATACTCTACCACAAAAATTAATATTTGTAAACTTTTTTAAGCTCAAAAGTATGGCGATTTGCAATTTTATAATAGCTAAAAATATCTAAAATATTTTACCGTTTTTCCAAAAGCATAGCTTTAACTTTCATAAGACGAATTGTCGCCGAACGGTCTGCCTCGTCTAATTTCATTCTTATAAACTTAATTGTTTCGGTTAGTTGAGGAATTAAAACGTTTTCAAGCGCATTTACCCTTCTTTTATTGCGTTGAATTTCGTTTGCTAACATATTACAAGTTTTTTCTACTTCGGCTAGTTTGACAAGGCTAAGTATAACCGAGTCAAGATTGTTTATGCTTGCGTCAAGCTCGGCGGTAGAAGAAGTAAAACTGTACGGATATTTGGTGTCGCCGGTTTGAGTAACTTCTATTTTAGGGACTTGAACGTTCATAATTGATGTTTTGCTACATTTAACGGTAAGTTTGCGACAAGGTAAACAGATTGCCTCTTGTATTTGCGTAGGAAAAGACACTGCCGACGACAACGCAAATTCTTTATTTGCATTGCCCAGCCTTGTTTCGACTTCTTTTCTAAGTCGTTTATTTTCCCTTGCGATTACCACAAAGCGACGTATCATTTCGTCGGTCTTGTCTTTAAGTAATTTATGTCCACGTGTTGCGGTTTTAAGACGCTCTTTTAGCCTCTTTAACTCCATACGTGTTGGATTTACTTTAATCAAACTTGTCGCTCCTTAAATAATTTTGTTACTGTCAATATAGTTGACCAAATATTTTTCACTTTTTTAAAGTTTTGCCATAGTTGTAATTTACAACGTAAGTTATAAGTAGTGTTGCAGTTACATTAGTAACTTCAATATAATTTATTTTTGCATAAAAGTTTTGCCGTAGTATTTGTCTAGCAACTTGTCGGCTATTCTTTTAAGTTCGCTTCGAGGTAGAATAGAGAGTAATTCCCAACCTAAGTCAAGGGTTTGTGCTATCGAACGGTTTGTTGCAAAGCCTTGCGAAATATATCGCTCTTCAAATTCGACTGAAAACTTTGAGTAAAGTTTATCAATATCGGTCAAGGCTGATTCGCCTAAGATAGTAGCTAGTTCCTTAGCCTCTTTGCCCCGAGCGTAACAAGCAAAAAGTTGATTCATAGTCGCTGCGTGGTCTTCTCTTGTTTTGTTAACGCCTATTCCCTTGTCTTTAAGTCTAGAAAGACTAGGTAGAACGTCGATAGGCGGATTTATACCACGCTTCTGCAACTGTCTAGAAAGGATAATTTGACCCTCTGTAATGTAGCCGGTTAAGTCGGGTATTGGGTGCGTCTTATCGTCTTCGGGCATACTTAATATAGGAATTTGAGTTATGCTACCGCTATGTCCCTTAATTCTGCCTGCCCTCTCGTACATTGTTGCAAGGTCGGTATAAAGGTAACCGGGATAACCTCGTCTACCGGGAACTTCTTTTCTTGCGGCGCTTGTTTCACGCAAAGCCTCCGCATAGTTTGTCATATCGGTTAAAATTACAAGAACTTGCATATCAAGCTCAAAGGCAAGATATTCGGCGCAAGTTAGAGCCATTCTTGGGGTAGAAATTCGTTCAATAGCAGGGTCAGAAGCAAGATTTACAAATAAAACCGTACGTTCTATCGAGCCATTGTCGGTAAAATCTTTAATAAAAAAGTCGGCTTCTTCGTAAGTTATACCCATAGCGCCAAAAACAACGGCAAACTTTTGGTCGTCGTTTTTAACCTTAGCTTGTCTAGCAATTTGAGCTGCAAGTTGAGCGTGCGGTAGTCCGCTACCCGAAAATACAGGTAATTTTTGCCCACGAACAAGGGTATTTAGCCCGTCGATTGCAGAAATACCGGTTTGAATAAATTCGTTAGGGTAATCTCTTGCGTAAGGGTTGATGGGCAAGCCGTTAATATCCATACGCTTGTCGGCGAGAATTTGCGGTCCTTTGTCGATTGGAACGCCTAATCCGCTAAACACTCTGCCTAGCATATCTTGCGAAACGCCTAGTTCTAGGCTATGACCTAAAAATCTTGCCTTTGCGGTAGATATTTTTAGTCCTTGACTACCTTCAAAAAGTTGCACTAGGGCGGTATCATTATAAACTTCAAGCACTTTGCCTCTACGAATTTCGCCAGAATTTTGTTCTATCTCGACAAGCTCGTTGTAGGCGACGCCCGAAACGCCATTGACTAGCATTAACGGACCGACTACTTCTTTAATTGTTCTATATTCTTTCATTCTTGTCGTTCTCCTTACTTGATTAATTGATTAATTTGCTGTTTCATTAAAGTACTTATGTCGTCAAGCAAATGAAGGTCTTGTTCGGGAATATATTTTGCTCTACCTATTTGTTCGACAACGGGCAAAGCTAGAATGTTGTCAAGGTCGACGGCTTTATCTAGCGCAAGATTGCCTAAGTCGTAAAAATCTAGTATCAATTTCATCATTTTATATTGTTTTTGCATACTTGTGTAGGTATCAATCTCGTCAAAAGCATTTTGATGTAAGAAGTCTTCTCTAATTGACTTTGCAGTTTCCATAGTAAGTCTATCTCTATACGACAATGCGTCCATACCCACAAGACGAACAATCTCGTTAAGCTCGCTTTCCTCTTGTAAAATTCTCATAAGCGTAGTTTTACGTTCGGTAAAGTCGCTAGCTATATTATTGTTAAACCATTCGGCAAGCTTGTCGTCGTAAAGCGAATAACTTTGCATCCAGTCAATTGCGGGAAAGTGCCTACGATAAGCTAGGTCGGCAGATAAACCCCAGAAAACTTTTACAATACGTAACGTGGCTTGTGAAACAGGTTCGCTCATATCTCCGCCTGCTGGGGAAACCGCCCCTATTGCCGAGATTGCCCCGATTTTGTCGGTAGAACCAAGTACTTTAACTAGACCTGCTCGTTCATAGAAGTTTGCAAGACGGCTCGAAAGGTAGGCTGGGTAACCTTCTTCGCCCGGCATTTCTTCAAGTCGACCGCTCATTTCCCTTAACGCTTCCGCCCAACGAGAAGTAGAATCGCCCATAACGGCTACGGTGTAGCCCATATCACGATAATATTCGCCGATAGTAATGCCAGTATAAATTGAGGCTTCTCTTGCCGAAACAGGCATATCCGAAGTATTTGCTATTAAGACCGTGCGTTTCATTAGTGGTTCGCCGGTGCTTGGGTCTTTAAGCTCTGGAAATTCGTTAAGAACGTCGGTCATTTCGTTGCCACGCTCGCCACAGCCGACAAATATAATTATTTGAGTGTCCGCCCATTTAGCAAGTTGATGTTGAACTACGGTTTTTCCGCTACCAAAAGGGCCGGGTACGGCTGCCGTTCCGCCCTTTGCGATTGGAAAAAGGGTATCTATTACACGTTGACCGGTAATCATTGGGTAATTAGGACTCATTTTTTCTTTATAAGGTCTGCCGACACGCACAGGCCACTTTTGCAACATACATACGTCTTTGCCGTCTATGTCGGCGATAGTATCGCAAATTGTATACATACCCTTGCTTGCAATTCGTGTGACTATGCCCGATACGCCAAACGGCACCATTATATAGTGGAGTACGATTGATGTTTCTTGCACAGTGCCTAAAATATCGCCGGCTTCTACTTGTTGACCTATTGTAGCCTTAGGTATAAACTCCCAAAGCTTGCTATGACTAAGCGAGTCAACCGAAAAGCCTCGTTTAATTCGGTCGCCGGCAAGATTATATAGAACGTTAAGCGGTCGTTCAATTCCGTCGAAAATACCCTCGATTAGACCGGGCGCAAGCTCGACCGAAAGAGGTTCGCCGGTAGAAACTACGGTATCGCCCACGCATAAACCGCTTGTTTCTTCATAAACTTGAATTGAGGCTTTGTCGCCACGCAGTTCGATAACTTCGCCTATTAGATTGTTTTCGCCAACGTGAACAACGTCATACATTTTAACGTCGCCCATATTTTCGGCTACGATTAACGGCCCGCTTACTTTAATTATTTTACCTTGCATATTATTAATCCTCTTTATTAAACAATATATCTACGCCGAGAGCTTTTTCCACGTCCTTTTTTATGCCGAGCATGCCTAGACTAGACGTCGAATCGTCAAGCGGTATTGGCACAATGATAGGAAAAGGTTGAGCTTTAAGTTTTTCAATGGTGTCGGGAAATTGTTGAGCTAACGCTTCGTCTATAAAAATAACGGCAAATTCGTTTAAAGTCAGTTTGCGTATAAGTTGAAGCGCAGTAGAAGAGTCGTTGCAATCAAAAACTTCTACGCCAACTGCGGAAAACCCCGCTACCGAAGAATATTGACCTATAACCCCCATTCGCTCATACATAAATATCTTTTAACCTCGTCTTTATTAGTTCCTTATCAATTTTATTTTTAATGCAACTTAGAATAATTCTAACGTTGCTAATTTCTGCTTGTTTAGCTAAATAGTAATAAATTAATGGCATTACGCTGTTGTTTACGCTTGAATAAGGCTGTAAAAATTTCTTTTTATAGCTATCGACATAAGTTTCCGCTTGGGCAAAGGAAGTTTTTTCTTGACAAATTTTTAGACATAATTTGCAAAGCGGTAGATAAACCGAACGATTAAATTTGCCAAAAAGCTCGTAATCTTTGACGTCGAAAGAATTTGTTAAAGATGTAAGAGTATCAAAAGATAAATCTTGCAAAAGCAAATTACCGCCTTCGATAAAGAATTGTCGAGTAAATTCTGCCGTAAAGTTAGCGTTTAACGAACGGTAAGACGACATTATATTGGTCAAATCAATATCGACTTTTACGTAATCAAGCATTTCTTTGTTATTTGACTTTTTTGCTAGCGACAAAAAGTGTTTATACATAGCTTTGTCGGCAATAAGGTCAATTTCATAAGGGGCAAGCTCGGTTTTGTCGTATTCGTTAAGTAAATCTTGCGCAAACTGAGGCAATGACGAATAGTCTTGTTTTGCAATAGCGTTAAAAAGTTCTTTTACCTCTATACTGCCAAAAGTTAGGCAACTACTTGATAAGTCTTTGTCAAGTTTTTTACTTTTAACAAGTAGTTTGATGTTAAGAAAGTCGTAAAAAGTAACAAATATGTTGGTGAGTTCGGTTACCATTGTATATTTATTGAGAAAAGCAATAGTTTGCGCCATTTCTTGCATAAGCAAGGGTTCAAAATCAGGCGAATCTAGCTTAGAAAAGCTAGCATATCCAAATTCTTGTAGCAATTTGTATGCCGAAGATAAATCGACACAATTAGATAGGCGAACAATTTTATCGCCTTTTATAAGTCGCGTAGATAATACTGCGACTAGACCGCTAGCAAAATATGCGCTACTACCATTCATAATTAGTCCCCAAACAAAATTTTAAGCACTTGCGCTTCTTTTTTCTCTCTTGAAGCGACAAATATGCGTTCAAGCGTCAAATTTTTGTCGTATTCCTTTTTTGCAAGCAAAATACCGCCCGAAATATCAAGGTACTTTTTGCTTAAAAGTAAATGTAAATTGTATTTATCTAAAAATTGTTGAGTAATGCGATTTTTGTCTGCCGAACAAATGTAAACAGTTTCGCCGTCTTCGGCATTAGAAGTAATAAGAATATCTATTAAGCTAAGATATCTACTTTCGTCGGCAAAAATAACTTTTTGCGCCTGCTTATATGCGTCGTCGATAAGTTGAAGTTTGTGCGCAAGCAAAACTTTTTTGCCTTCAAGGTTGGTTTGCGATTGAGAGCGACGCATTATATCTTGACAAAGTTCGTCGCAATATTTTTGTAGAGCTAGTTCTTCTTCTTTAATTGTAAGCTCGGCCTTTTGGGCAATTTCTTTTGCCTCGCTTAAAGCCGTTTGTTCAATCTCTACGCATTTATTTGTGGCGTCTTGCAAAATTCTATCGGTTATTACTTTGGTTGCGCTCATTATACAGCTACTCCAAACCATACGATTAAGAAACTGGTTAGTAGCCCGAATATAGCGTACAATTCGATTGCGGCTACCATTAGTATGCCTTTGCCACTCATAGAAGGATTTTTCGATACCATTATGCACGCCGAGCTTGCCATTTTTGCTTGATAAATTGCGCTTAAAAAGCCTACCAAAGCAACCGGCAGGGCAGCAAATAAATAAGAAAGCCCTTGTTCGACGGTAAGAGGTACGATTGCTCCAAAAATATTAATTTTTAGCCCGATTAAGAACGCTACGATAAAACCGTACAAACCTTGCGTTGCAGGTAAGAGCATAATAATTTGTAATTTTGAATAAAGCTCGGGTTTTTCTGCCGAAATACCGGCAGCCGTTTGACCGCTACGGCATACCGCCATTGCGCTACCAATGCCTGCTGGAATAAAGGCTACCGCCATTGCAAGAAAAGCAAGCGCAGGCCCGAGTTGTAGAGGCGTTGTAGCAGCGTCGAGAGTTTCAAAAAAAGCTAGTAGGTTGAGTAACATAATATTTTCCTCCGTTTTGATTTAATTTTATCTTTTTTCCGTGATTTTAACCTTGATATATATTTTAGTTGCCTTGTTTTATTTTAACCTTTTTGGGTTCTTCTTTGGGGTAAGTATATTTTCTTTGACTTGCAATAGGCGTAAAGTAGAAGCCTTCGCCTGTATAGAATTTGCCGAAAAACTCAATGTGTTGTAATCTAGCGTCGTGAATATATGCGCCCAGTAGACTAATTGCAAGATTAAGAGTATGCCCGAATATAAGCACAATTACGCCAAAGATAAATAAGAACGGGTTGCCTAAGAGTAACCCCGCTATTGTATTAAACACTAGCCCGACTACGCCGGTAGTTAAACCTAGCCCAAAAAGTCTTAAATAACTTAAAATATCGGTAAAGACGTTCATAACGCCATAAACTCCGCCTAGTCCGCCGGTTACCTTGCCAAAGCCTTTGTTCTTTCTACCTGCCGTAAACAAGACTATGACAAGACCGCTACCCATCATAATTAAACCGATAGTAGCAAGAATAGATAAATCTGTTCCGCTTGGATTAAGCGAAGAAAACGCCCCTATTATTACAAGTATTATGCCGATATCAAAAATTATCCACGGAATACAATCAAAAATTGCGTCCCAAATTTTGCGTTTGGCTATTAAATTTGCAAAATTCATTATTACGCCACACAAAAGGTGAACCGTACCTAGCACAAGACAAAGTTCTATCATACCTAGCGGGTCGCCTAAGGGAGTAAATAATATTGGCGGAGGCGCACCTACGTCCATAGCAAACCAACCGCCAAAGACTACGCCCCATATAATGGTAGAAATACTTGAATAACCTATTACAAGAATTAAACTACGCATTCCGCCTCGTGGTTTAATAAATTTAACAAATAATACGGCTATTAAACACATAAGCACGCCGTAACCTACGTCGCCCATAATAAGACCCATGAATAACCAGTAAAAGACGGCAACGATTGGATTAGGGTCAATTTCTCGGTAGTTTGGGATAGAATACATATCGGTTATGCTTGTAAATGGTTGAACGATTTTGTTTACTTTAATTTTTGTTGGAACTTCCTCGTCGTCGGTTGGCTGGTCAAATTGACTAAAATATGCCGACAGATTAGAGTCAAGCAGATTTTGCATATTTGACTGCTGTTCTTCGGGTAACCAACCTTGAAGCGCAATAGTACTTTGCGTACATAATATATCGCTGTCGGTTTGATATATTTGCTTATTGATGTAAAAATAATCGTAAAGAGTCTTCAATTGCGGAAAATATTGCTCGTAGTCGCATAATTGTTGATTTAAAGACTGTTTAAGACTAAGTTTATCTTCGATTTGTTTGCTTGCCGAAAGAATATATTGCGTAGCCGTTACGGGATAGTCGTATACGCATTGAGCAAAACCAAAGCCAGACAAAACTTTGCTAATTTGTTCTAAATCACGCTTGTCGCAAATTGCAAGCAAAGCGGTTTGTTGTTTATTCTGCCCTAAAAAGACAAATTGAGTTGAAGTATATATTGAAGCGAGTTCTTCTAATTTTTCTTGCGTTAAAGAATTTGCAATGCCTAGTAGCATTAAACAGTTGCTGGTAGAAACAATGTCGCTAAACGCAACATCAAGATTGCGGTAAATTTCTAAGTTGGCAATATTAGCTCGCAAAGCGGTAATTTCGGTTGTTAGAGTATCGATTTGAGAAGATAAGGAAGTTATATTTGAAATATTATCAAATAAAACGTCTTGTTTGTCGCAAATGGCGATAAGTTCGTCATAATCTACAATTTCTCTTTTTGCAAGATTAATTTCTTTAAGTTTTTTATCTTTTTGAGAAACTGTTTTATCTTTTTTAGTTGAAACATTAGCGACTTTTTTAGTTTTTTTAGTTTTTAATTCTTTTTGTTCGACCTTTTTAATTGCAATTTCTCGGTCGACGGCATTTTTAACCATAGCTAAGGCTTGGTCGATATTTTGCATTTTTTGCGTAAGCAAATCTTTTTGCTGAGTTGCAAGAAGTTTTTGAGTATTGTCAAATTCTTGCATATTAATTAGATGGAGACTCTCGGCGCGTGAAAGTTTTGCAAGCAAATTATCTTTTTCGCTTGCAAGCGCAATAAGAGTCAATTTTTTCATCTTAACTATCAAATTAAATTCTCCAAAATATAGTCTACCGCTTTATTAATATTGACAGAACATTTTTGGATATAAATTTTTGCGTCTTGTTCTTTTTCTAACAAGGCTTTTTGTTTAATTTCTTTGGCGTTAGCCGTAAACTCGGCAATTTTATTTTTAACATAGTCTTTTTGGCTAGCGTGAAAAACCGAAAGCTTGTCTTCGGCGTGATAATGAGCTGAACAAATGGCGTCGCTTGCCTTTTGTTCGGCTTCGTCTATCATTTTTTTAGATTGTTGTTCGATAGCTACGATTTCATTTATAATGTCTTGTACCATTTTTTCGTCCTCAATAGGTTTAGCATTTCGACTTAATTATGCCAATAATTTATGTAAAATTTATGCTAGATTGGTGTTGAATGTGTTAATTATATATAAAAAGCAAACTAGATAGGCTTTACTTTTGGTCGAGAGCGTTTACTTTGTCAACTCTACGAGCGTGCCTTCCGCCTAAAAATTCTGTTGTAAGAAAAGCCTTTACCATAACTTTTGCCGTAGCTAAATCAACTACTCTTGCGCCAAAAGCAAGTACGTTAGCGTTGTTATGTTCTCTTGTTGCAATAGCAGTAAATTCGTTTACGCATAGACCGCAACGAATTTTAGCAATTTTGTTAGCAACCATACTCATACCTATGCCTGTGCCACAAATTAGAATACCACATTTGCTTGCGCCGTCGGCAACGCTTTTGCAAGCAGGAATTGCAAAGTCCGGATAATCACAACTATCTAACGAATATGCGCCATAGTCATAAAATTCTTCGTTAAGTTCTTTTAGATAGTCCATCACTTGTAGTTTAAGTTCGTAGCCTGCGTGGTCTGACGCAATTGCAATCATAGTTACACCTCGAAAAAATATTTTACTTTATTACATTATGGTTATTGACAAAAAAATAAATAATTAGCTAATTTGCGGTAAAACCATTAATAAATTTATTATATTAAGTTGTTGACGGCTAACAATATTATTTTTGTTGAAATGTTATCCGTTGATAGTGTTATTTAGTTATGATGTTACCGTTTACTGATTTGGTCATTCTATTTTTGATACTATACGCTAATTCGCTGTCACCGCAAAACATCTGTATGATGTAGCCGTAATCTTTTTCGGCTAAACGGACTGATGAAAAATAATTGTGAGCAATTTCTTCTTCGCTACCGCCTAAGTCAAGGCAGTTAAAACCTAAAAAATCTTGCAAATATTGACGAGCGCACAAAATTACGGG
Source organism: Clostridia bacterium (assembly GCA_036654455.1). Lineage (NCBI taxonomy): Bacteria > Bacillati > Bacillota > Clostridia > Clostridia bacterium. The sequence goes on from JAVVRZ010000001.1 coordinate 388,064, forward strand.
GTTATCTTTTAAATGTTGTTGGTAATGTATTTTAACAATTTCAGTCGAGGTTGTTTCAAACATAATTGTTGGACAGAGTGGCGCATAGTGCAAGTATTTCACGCCCGGTGAGTGAACTGCTCCGGTAGCTAGTGTAGAAACGGCGACAGGCACGCCTAGAAGCCGTTCAATCTCGCTCCTTGTAACTATACCGGGTCGAAGTATGGTGGGTTGGTCAACTAGGCTTAGCACGGTAGATTCTATGCCTACTTGACAATCTTCGCCCCAAAGAATTAGGGGTATTTTGCCTTGCATATCGTCATAAACCGTCTGCGCAGAGGTCGGCGAAGGGCGTGTGCTAGTGTTTGCCGAAGGGGCGCATATAGGAACATTGCAAGCCGAAATAAACTGTCTTGCCTCTTGCGAACGAGGAAGTCTAACTGCAACCGTAGGTAAGTTAGCCGTAACCGAATCGGGCACGGTGGGTAATTTGTTAAGTACTACCGTAAGCGAAGAAGGCATAAAGTTATCAAATATCTTTTGCGCAAGTTGAGAAATATCACGAGCGACTAGCCTAAGCATTGATTTATCGCTAATGTGAACAATCAAAGGATTGTCGTTAGGGCGACCTTTTGCAACATAAATTTTTGCTATTGCGTCTTCGCAAAAGACGTTAGCGCCTAGCCCATAGACAGTTTCGGTAGGAAAAGCTACTATTTCGCCATTATTAATTAACTTACTCGCAAGGAGTAAACTCTCTGCGTTTATCTTCAACATCTGCGTTTTCATTGCTTGTATTATACCATATATTTATTAAAAATGTAAACAATATGCAATAATTATATTTGTAGACAAATTAGCGTTACACTCTATTTTGCAATATCGGTAAACAAAATGTAAAATTTTTAGTTTATATCAAAAATGATTTTTTATGTCTAAAAAGAAGAAATAATGTTTAATTATTTTACTTTAATATTGACATTTGAGGTAAAAGATGTTAAAATGTTTAGGTAATTAATTTAGTAAGGAGAATGAAAATGAACAAAAACAGAGCGTTTAATCTACTTAAAAAAATGGAATTTACCCGCATCGGCGGTACGGCGGAAGAGTTAAAATGCGCAAATATGCTTGCCGACGAAATTAAAAAATCCGGGTTGACTCCTTCGATTGAGCCTTTTGCTGTTAACTCGCAGACAATCACTAAGGCAAAGCTTATTGCCGACGGGCAAGAATATCCTTGCGTAGCTTACGGAAATTGCGGTAGCACTCCAAAAGAAGGTTTAACCGCCGAATTTTATTATCTAGAAAATTTTGCTGATATTGCAGTTGCAAAACTACGTTCTAAGGGTAAGATTGTCTTGACAAATGGCTATATGGGCATTGATAGTTACAAGAAACTTATTGAATGCGGGGCGGTTGGATTTGTTACTTTTGGCGGTGACGTTCTTGACAAACAAGCTCAAACCGACTTAATGACAAGGGAACTTCGTCAGCCTCTTAAAGACGTAGCCGTGCTACAAGGCGTAAACATTAGAGCGGCTAGCGCTATGAAACTTGTCAAGCAAAACCCTAAAAATATTACTTTAATAGTCGAGCAAAAAGAAGAACAAGTCAATAGTCATAACGTAGTTGCAAAAATTAAAGGCGACTTAGACGAAACAATAGTATTTACCGCTCATTACGACAGCGTTGATTTTAGCAAAGGCGTGTACGATAACGGCGCCGGTAGCGTTATTATTATGGAACTATTCCATTATTTTTGCGAGCATACTCCACGTAGAAACCTTGTATTTATCTGGTGTGGTAGCGAAGAAAGAGGTCTACTTGGCAGTAAAGCCTATGTGCAACAGCACAAAGACGAGCTTGACAAATATGTTTTATGCGTAAACGTAGACGTGGGCGCTCCTGTTCTTGGCAGAGAAGAAGCCGTTGTTATGGCTGACGTTAGCCTAGCTAACTATGTCGACTACTTTGCAAAAGAAATTGGTCACACTATACGAGTAACTAGCGATATATATTCTTCGGACTCTATCCCCTTTGCCGATGCTGGCGTACCGGGTATTAACTTTATGCGTAACGGCGCAAGCGGTTGTAGTCACATACACGATAGATTTGACACAATGAAGTTTTTAAGCGCAGAAGCGCTTGCTAAGACTGGCGAATTTACCCAACTTGTAGCTAATAAACTTGTCAACGCTTTCGCTTTCCCAGTACCCAAAGCAATTCCCGATGATATTAAGACAAAAATTGATAAATATCTAGGCAAAGAAGTTAAAAAATAACTCTTTAATGTTACAAACAAAAAGAAGCTCTTCTTATAAATAAAGGGCTTCTTTTGTTTTAATTTACTAATTATTTTTAATTTACTATTTAACTTAGCTGTTATTGTTTTTTGATTTGTTTAATTGTTTTAGTTAGTTATTAACTTTGCTGTATTTTGATTTACATATTTCTAATTATTAGCATTAATTTTTGTAACCGTATAAGGCTAATAGGATATTGACACAATTTACAAAATTAGTTTGTAAAAATGTACCCGTCAATTTTTAAACTAAAATGCCGTTAAATCTATTAAAACTGCACGGGTGGGCGAAGCTTCGCCATCTAAAATGTTAAGGGGCAAAGCCGAAATAAAATATTTGCCGACAGGAACGTCTTTAAGGCAAACACCTTCAAGTATTGCGATGCTTCGACCCGAGAGCAAACGATGTACCATAAAGAAGTTTTCGCCCCCTATTGATTGACTTTCGCAAGCTATAAGTTTAATGTCGGTGTAATCAAGGGCAAGCGCAGCTTCGGCGCTAAGAATTCCATTACCTTTAATTAATAGACGAGTAACTCCTTTTGGAAGGCTGATAATGTCTTCTCTTGTAATCTTGTTGTCAAATTGAAATACGTTTGCGTCGCCTACAAACAAATCTATCGGCATAGCCGAAATTGTTTCTCCAAAGCGGTTAAAGTGCGACGGCGCATCGATATGCGTGCCATTATGTAGACACATTGTGAGGTTGCTTAAATTATAACCATCTTCGCTAATTGACTTAATCTGCGATATGATTGGAGAAATATCGCCTTCATACACAGCGCAATTAGGCAAGGGTTGAGAAATATCATATACTTTCATTTAGCGCCTCCTAATTATATTTTATAATAAGTCGGCGAGATTGTCAATAACTAATTTAAAATATGTTTAATTTTAACAATACTACATTATATTGCATAAAATATTTATTTTTTACTATTGATTTACACAACACAATATGATAGTATATTATTAATATAGTTAAAAATAAAAAGGAGAAGTGTAACTATGAAAAAAATTCTATGTATTGTACTTTTATTTGCGTTAATGTTCTCTTGCGTCGCTTGCGGTCAAGTGAGCTTTAACGGCAACTTTAAAGCCGCAACTGAGGAAACATACAAGGCTGTGCAACAACAAATACCTAGTTCGCCAGTTGACGGCGAAGCCAAGAAAGAAATTGCAAAGGGCTATCAAATGACTGCTAACGCTAATGCGCCCGATCAAAAATTAATGATGTCTTATAATATTAAGTTTATATTAGGGGCGGAGTTAAAAGATAGTAAAATGTCGCTAGATTATAATATGTCGGCAGATGGTATGGGAGAACTTAAATATTCGGCATATTTTAGCAATATGACGCAGTATTTAAACCTAGAAAAAGCAAATATGAAGGGACTATCCATAACCGGTAAATTTAAGTCAACCTTAAAGATTGGTCAAGACCCAACCGAAGTGGTAACGACCCAACCCAAACTTGAATATGCCTTTGACGCATACGACGAACTTGCAAAAAGCCTTAGCGACCTTAAAAAAGCTGGTATAACGGTTGAAATCGCAACAAGAGGTAACACTACAAAAATTAAATTAATTTATTCTCGCAACTCTGAGCTTACCGAAGATTTAGACGAAAACATAACTGACTTTAACGCATACTACATATATGTAATTCGAGACGGTCTACTTGTTGGCTCTAAGTTTGATATGAGCTACAAGATAAACGGTGTTTTATCTACTATGAATTTTGAAGTCAAACCATATAGCGGAGATATTACTCTACCTAGCGACTTAGACACTTATAAGGAAAACAAATTTCCGTTTTAGTTTTAATAGCTAGGGCTTCTAACAGTTGAAGCGTTTAAAAAATTAGTAAATCAAAATTATATCAACTACAAAACGCCCCTTATTACTAAGAGGCGTTTTTATGTAGTTTAAATTTAAAAGTTAATTGTCTAATTAAATTAATTAGAATAAATGTTTTATCGCTAGTTTATTTATAATTACCTTTTTAAAGTTTGACTTTGTTTAGGCTAATTCGATACCACGTTTTAACGCAAGTTTGTTTGCTTCGACAAACTTAGGTTTAACATTTTCTTCAAGAATTATATCCCAGTTTATGTCGGTAAGTTGCATTTGACCGATTATAGCGCCCAACAAAACAATGTTCATAACCTTAGTGTTGCCAAGCTTTTCCGCCTCGACATTAGCCTCGATTATGGTTGCGTTAGAATGAGCCTTAATCTCCTCAATAATGCCCTTTGGATATTCCACAGCGCCAGAAGTAATTGGCGAACCCGGTATTTCGTAATCATTTACAACTATTTTGCCGTTTGGTTTAAGAAATGGCAAATATCTAAGGGCTTCCATCTTCTCAAAAGCTACGATTAAATCAGCCGACCCCATCTCGATTACAGGCGAGAAAACTTCGTCTTTGCTGTAACGAACGTGAGTAACAACCGAACCGCCACGCTGGCTCATACCGTGTATCTCGCTCATTTTTACATCGTAACCTTCTTGTAATAGTCCTAATGTCAAAATTTTACTCGCAAGAATTGTGCCTTGACCGCCTACGCCAACTAATAAAATATTCTTTGTCATTACAATATACCTCACTTATTCTATCGCGCCAAATTTGCAGATTTGCTTGCAAACTTGACAGCCGACACACATTTCGCTATTGATGGTAGCCTTTTTGTTGACTACGCATAGAGCCGGGCAACCTGACTTTAAACACATCTTGCAACCTACGCATTTATTTGCATCGATTGTACACTTAGTTGTAAAGGCTGTTGGAAATTCTTTTTTATCAAGTTCGCTGAATTTTTTAAGCAAACACGGGAATCTTGTAATAATAACTGAGGCTTCGTTGCTATTAAACGCCCAGTCAAGCGCTTCGTCAACTGCGCCAAGCACGTTAGGATTAACGGATTTAATACGAGTGATACCTAGCGCTTTTACAATATCTTCGATATTTGCGATAGAAGTAGGCTCATTTTGTAGGGTAAAACCAGTGCCGGGATTTTGTTGGTGACCGGTCATACCTGTAATACGATTGTCTAATATTACGGTAATATTGTTAGATTTGTTATAAACTACTTCGAGTAGCGAAGTCATACCGCTGTGGAAGAAAGTCGAGTCCCCTATTACCGAAACAACTCTACGGACGTTGCCTTCAACTTTATTAAAGGCTTGTTGCATACCTGCGCCCGAGCTTACGCTTGCTCCCATACAGTTATTAAAGTCCATTGCATTATAAGGCGGAGCAAATCCTAGCGTATAGCAACCGATATCACCGGCTATAACTACGTTTTTGCGTTTGCCTAAGGAATAGAACAAACCTCTATGCGGGCAACCTGCGCAAAGCGCCGGCGGACGAGGTACGATTAAATCTTTATTGATTGTTTGAGCCGTTGGGGTGATGCCGTCGACTGCAAATTTAATAACGTCGGGTGTCAATTCGCCATAAGCGGGTAAGAAACGAGAACCGCTTGGAGCATATTTACCATAGCAAATATCAAGATGTCCTAAGGCTCTTACAGATTGTTCGATATATTCGTCATTTTCTTCTATTACATATACTTTATCGAGTTTGCTAACAAAAGAATTGATAAGTTCTTCGGGAATTGGGAATGAAAGACCTAATTTAAGATAATTTGCGTTGTCACCCCAAACTTCTTTTGCATAGTTATAGCACATACCCGAAGCAATTACGCCAATTTTTCTGCCGTTATCTTCGACTGTATTGACAGAACAATTATTTGTATACTCTTTAAGTTTGTCAAGCCTTGCTTCAAGGCTTACTCTAAGTTTGCGAGCGTTTGCAGGCACGCAAATAAATCTATTAGTATCTTTAACATAGGGTTTAATCGCTACTTCTTCACGAGGACACAATGTAACAATACTCTTTGAGTGACATACTCTTGTAGTCATACGCATCATAACTACTTGACCAAATTCGTCAAAAATTTGATAGGCTAACTTGACCATATCTTTACACTCTTGCGAAGTTGAAGGTTCAAGCAACGGCATACGAGCCATCTTTGCGTAGTTACGGTTGTCTTGTTCGTTTTGAGATGAGTGCATACCGGGTTCGTCTGCGGTTAAAATAACAAGACCGCCAATAGTCGAACCATAAGAAACCGTCATAAGCGGGTCGGCAGCTACGTTCATACCAACGTGTTTCATACAGGCAAAAGCTCTTGCGCCGGCAGTTGCGCAACCGATAACAAATTCTACCGCAACTTTTTCGTTTGGCGCCCACTCGGCGTGAATTTCAGGGTAAGTAGCAACATTCTCTAATATTTCGGTGCTTGGAGTACCCGGATAAGCCGCCGCAAAATGAACGCCAGCCTCATAAACACCCCGAGCTATTGCTTCGTTACCTGTCATAAGTACACGACTCTGGTTGCTTGTCGTATCCATTTGTTTAGTCATTACTATTCCTCCAAATGTATTTTTGGGAAAAATACATTATAATCCCAACATTTTTATTATATAATACCCTTACGTTTTTGTCAAGAATACTGTAAAAAAGAAATATATTGTTTTAAAACTATATCTAAAAAAACCATTAAAAACAGCAACAAAATATTGCATTTATGTTTTAAAAATCTAAAATTTTAATAAATTAGTTATAAATTGTTAAAATGTGAAATTTAGCCTAAAAGCAAAATTTAAGTAATATTACGGCATTTAATTATGAAATAATAACTAATATACTTAACTTCACGCCAAAAGCGATAATATAAATTTAAACGAAGTCATTAAAAAAGATGCGTAGAAAATTATCTCTACGCATCTAAATTTTAGATTAACAAATAAGTTAATACTTAACTATTGCTTTACCAAAGTATAGTTTTAATATCCAATTCCCTTTGTTTGTAGTACGTATTTGTACACTGCTTCCCAAACAAACTCAAATTGCGAAGGACCTGCGTCAAGTAAAACAGTGTTAAATGCTTTGGCTACAAATAAGTTGCCAAGTTCCTTTTCCGCATACTTTCTCATCTTGTAAAATTCGTGATAACCAAGATAATATTGTAAGTATGTAGCCGGCGAAGAAACAACTGACTTAAATACTTGTGGAGCAATAGAGTCGTTAAGTCCGTTGGTTGCTAAGAAATTGCTAACTTTCGCTAAATCCCAACCATAGTAGTTTACGCCCATATCGATAATACTAAATACCGATAGGTTTACAAGAGTCATAATTTGTCCCATTCTTGAAACTACATAGTCGAATTCGCCAAAGTCGAACATATCGTATGATTGCAATTCTACATAAACAGCCCAACCTTCGGCATAGCCATTAAAGCTTAAAACGCTACGCATCTCGTGGGGATTAGTATTAAAGAAGTAAACGTTCTGGAATAAGTGTCCCGGGAAACCTTCGTGAGCAAGCGTTGAGAATAACGAAGTATCGTCAACTTGTCCTCTATTGATGTAGATTGTGTTGTTAAAGCAATCGTCAATCGGGGGAATCATATAGAATGCCGGCGACAAAGATTCTTCTAACGCAGGGTGAACTTCTCTTACTACATAATTATTTTTAGGTAAGTCTGGGAAATCTCTTTTAGCAAGTTGTTCAAGTTGAGCAAGAATAGCTTCGGGCTCCATGTGACCAAAGTCGGTATTGTGCGCTCTATAATATGCCCAACCTTCTGGGTCTAGCGAACTCATATTTACCCATTCTCTACGAATGCTTTCCCAGTCAGCCATCATATAGTCAAATAATTCGGGGATAGGAGTATCAATACCGGTCTTATATTTAACTCTATATGTATAGTAATCAATACCTCTTTCAAGGTTGCAGTAACCGCCATCGTTTACGCCCTTGCCCTTAAATACTTCTAGTCCGGAGATAAGTAATTTATAAGCGGGCACAACATAGTTAGCAAATACGTCTAAGTGTTGAGCTACATAATTAGCTTTGGCTTCTGCTGTAAGTCCGGCAACATCATTTAATTTTGTCTCAAATGTTAAAATTAAGTAATTTGTCTTTTGGTCTTTGATAAAGTCTTGGCATTGACCGATAGCTTCTTTAAGCGTGCTATCCATTAAGCCTAGTCCCTTAGTTACTCTTACCGCTTCGTAATCAAGACACTGTTGGAAGAAGGTAGGAAGGTCTTTAAGCAAAGCTAGGTAATCTGTAATATCTTTCTCAACATAGAATTTATACTCTGCAAAGTTAATAGGCATATTATTTTGTATACCGCCTATTGAGTCAAAGTAAGTGCTGTAATACTCTAAGCCCGTAGTTGTTAAATTTAGCTCTAAGTATTTAATTAGTATTTTTTGAATTAAGATTTGCTCGGCGTTAAGTTGTAAATAATTATAAGCTCTAATTTCTTCGATAAACGCTCTAAGCTCGGCTTCTCCGCCTTCAATCTCGGTTAAATCGACCGAATACATCATTGGAGGTAGGTCGGCTAAGGAGTTATACTTTTCATAACCCGGTAAATGAGAAATCTTATAAGCGGTTGGGTCTTTTAAGGTATAGTGAAGATTAACCGTGCTACCAATCATTTCGTACAAGAATTGATTGTCGAGATACGCTTCAAAATTCTTTTCAAGTTCGGTAGTAGCTAGCGTTGTAAAGTCGGCGACCTTAACGGATACGCTTGGCATATTGCCATTTGCGTCCATTGCGGTGCGAACTCTAAGTTCGTATGCGGTTGACCTTTCTAACCACGTAAATATAACTTCGCCATTCTTGTCAGGTTCATAGAAACCTTCGACTAACTTGCCATTCTTGTATACGCCATATTCTAACTTAACATCGGTAGCTTTAATTTTTAAAGTTACAATACCGGTAGATATGTTAGCAGGGGCAATTACTGCTTGCTCTGCGGTAGGCGCATCAAGAACAATTTTTGTTGTGTAAATTCCTACGTCAGCTTCGTAGCCGGCTAAGTTGTCGCCTATTGCGCCGATACGAGCCTTAATGGTATATGTTACGTTAGGTGTAAGACCGGTAAATGTTACAAGTCCGTCTACTGGCGAAATATAACTGCCGATTAACACATTATTTAAATAAATACCATATTCAAGCCTTAAATGAGGCGCGCGTAGAGTCATTGTAGTGTCTGTCGCAGTTATGTCTTCGTCTGTAATTTTAATTTGCTCGGGCGTAGGAGCGGCAGGTTTTACTTTAATTTGAATTGTAATTACAAACACAGTCGCCGAACCGTTAGCAACGTCGCTTGAAGCATAACGAGCGTAAATTGTATACTCTTGATTGTTAGATAAATCTTCCCAAACAATAACTCCATTTTTTGCTACTGTAAACGGGGTGATAATCAATTTGCCTTGATACAAAGCATATTCGAGAGTTGCATTAGGAACCTTAAATGTAATTGTTGAAACATTAACAATCTTCTCTTGTGTGGTAACTACCATACTTGCAGTAGGAGCTACGGCAGAAGGAGAGGTTGTAACTTCAAGAACTTTTACAGGGTTACTTGGACTTAATTTTCTCGTACCAGGAGTGCGAGCGTAAATTGTATATTTAGTTCCGTTAGTAAGTTTGGTCCAGTTCATTAATCCGTCGGTTGCGGTGTTAAAGTCGGCTACTACGCCACTAGCGTCATATATTGCATACTCGAACATAATGTGTGGAACGATATATGTAATACTTGTTGCGTCAACCATAACGTTGCCCGAGGTCGAAGCAATTTCTTCAAGCTTAGGAGGTCTATTCGGGGCGGTAGCAAGCGTTGTTACTTGCATAACTATTACGTCGGCGCTTGCAGTTTTATCTGCTGTTTGCGCAAAGCGAGCGTGAATAACATAAGTAGTGCTTGGCGTCAATTCGCTCCAAACAATAATGCCATTTTCGCCTTTTGTAAAGCCTGCGATAGCGACTTGCTCGTTATATAGAGCGTACTCAATCTCGGGGTTAGTGATTGTAAGTTTAATGCTCCTATCAGCAATCGCTAAGTTAGAAATTTCCGGCTTAGCAGTAGCTACGTCGGGCGCAGTTCTAGCTGTCTTAAAGGCAATTACCACAACAGCTTCGCTAGCTAAATATTTTCCGCTTGCGGGAACTCTCGCCTTAATTGTGTAATCAGTATCTACGGTAAGGTTGGTAAATGTAACTTTACCCTCAGTTACAGATTGGTATTGGCTTACTGCTTGTTCTCCGCCGAATACTGCATACTCTAAATCGGCTTTTGGCGCTGTTAAAACAACGTTATCAGTACCGATTACAAGTTTGTCGGCAGTTGTAGCAACGTCTTCTGCGGTTGGAGTTTGGGCAATTTTTGGTGCGCAAGCCATCAACATTGGAAGAACCATTGTCAAACAAAGCGCAAGCGCTATTAACTTGATAAATCTTCTCTTCATTTTCTACTCCTTCTAATAATATTTGTAAAAAGAACTTAGCTAATAAGTTGCTCGTTCTAATTATATTAATAAATACTCAAAACTTAACAATTTATATAATAGAGTTATACTAAATTGTGTCTAACCGATTAAAAATTGCTACTTTTTAGTTCGAAATAACTCTTTGGGTGGTCACAACAAGGACAAGCCTCAGGGGCGACTTTGCCTTTAAATACATATCCGCAATTACGGCAAACCCAAATTTGTTCTTCTTCTCTTTCAAAAACCATAGCTTGGGCAATATTTTTAGCTAATTGGCGATATCTATGTTCGTGTTCCTTTTCTACGCTTGCGACAAGTCTAAACTTTGCAGATATGCGAGTAAAGCCTTCTTCCTTTGCTTCTTTGGCAAATTGCTCGTACATATCGCTCCATTCGTAGTTTTCGCCGTCGGCTGCGCCGAGTAAATTCTGCTCGGTCGAATCAATACCGTGAAATTCCTTAAACCACATTTTTGCGTGTTCTTTTTCGTTTAACGCAGTTGACGCAAAAATCTCGGCAATTTGTTCAAACCCATCTTTTTTAGCTTGGGAAGCAAAATAATCGTACTTGTTTCTTGCTTGCGACTCCCCAGCAAATGCCGTCATTAAATTTTTTTCGGTTTTACTACCCTTTAATTCCATATTACTACCTCCAATTATAAATAATTATATTATTTAAATAATAAAACATTTATAACTAAAAGTCAATACTAATTATAAATTTTTATCTAAGGCTACCGTTATTATAATAAAATGTAACTAAAAATTTGCATATTGATACTTAAATAACAATCTACAAATTAAATATGCTTGAATATTGACAACTTAGTTTATGTGTGTTATATTTGTAAAAATGCTAAGGAAGAATTTATGCAAACTTTAATTACCGACAACTTAATATTAAGAGATTTTTCTCTTGGCGACGCTTGCGACGTATACGAATATGCGCAACTAGACTGCGTAGGTAGCCGGGCAGGTTGGAAACCTCACAAAAGCCTAGACGAAAGCCTAGCAATTGTCAAAAATTTTATTTTAGAACAAGAAGTATGGGCAATTTGTCTTAAACAAACTGGAAAAGTAATAGGAAGCGTTGGTTTACACAAAGTTAATCGAGATACGGGCGACTACAAAGTTTGTTATATGGGTTACGTTCTAAATCCTTGCTACTGGGGCAAGGGTTACGCTACGCAAGCGGGTAAAGCGGTGCAAGAATACGCCTTTAAAATTGCAAAGGTCAATATGCTGTCGGTTACTCACTTCGAACCAAACATTCAATCAAAAAGAGTAATTCAAAAGTTGCAATTTAATTTTGAAGCCAAGCTAAGAAATTACGGTCTGTACGAAGGAAAGCTTTGCAATCATTGCATTTATTCGCTTACAAAAGAAGAATTTTTTGCATTAAATTAAATATTTACCCCAAATTACATATTAAACTTAAAACTATCTTTAAATTATTAGCTTACAAATTCTTTTATTTTAATAAAAAAAGACGGAACTTCCGTCTTTTTTTACTTTTATTTGTTTGCTAACGTTGACTCTGCCTTTACTTTTATTCGCTAACATTGACTTTACTTATAAACTAATTACACCTTTTTAAGAATATCTAGGTATTTGCCGATATTTGCAGTTTTATCTATTATAGGTATTATTTTATTTGTTCTACACGTCATTATTGTAGTTACGCCCGGGCCGTGACCGCTTAACAAACAGTCGCTATGCACAATAACGCCAATCGAACAAGCAGAGCCTAAATAACCCCTACCGTAATAGTTATCGCAATCTTGCAAATAAACAATATCGCCAAACTTTAAATCTTGTAAGTCTAACTCGGCTAACTTTTGCTTGTCGGCGGTCATTATATCGTAGTCGCCACTTTGCGCTTGACTGCCTATACCGCTACCCATAAGATATGCCGGCACAATAGCCGTAACCGCAACGACAATGCCTTGTTCGCTTGGATTGATGCTAAGTTTTTCAAACAAGTTAGGGTCGATATTCATTATTTTAATATCTTCATAATTTTTAAGTTGAAGTCCTTGTCCGTAAGACCTAATTTGTATTTTGTCGCCAATACAGAGCTTGTCAAGAGTATCTAAGTTAAACCAAACAAGCGTATGTTCAATTCCGCCGTGAGTGCCTGTAACATAGCCCTTGTCGCCCTTTGCTTCGCCCGACATTACAACTGCGACGTTGCCAATACAAGAAAGAAAGTTAAGGGCTAAATTTTCTTCGGCTAATGGATTTTGTATAGACACGCCGGGTTCGATATGGTCGCCAGCCAAACCGTATACGCTGTCGCCAATGCTTACGTTATAACAAATACCGCCTACGCTAGGCAGGGTAAAAGGAACGCCCTCAAATGACACTTTAAGACTTGTCCCACGTACGGTTGGAGAATGAACTACGCCAATTACCGACTGCATAACTAATTTATCTTTATTTGTAGTCAAGTCCAAAAGACTTGTGGGTTGCTTTGTTGCGTTAGACATAAAAATTGCTCCTTTATCTTTTATTTATTTACTGCGTTTATTGAACTACTTTAAATACTCCAAACACAATTATGCCAACTAAGGCAGAGCCTATTAGTAAAATTATAGGGCTAATACGTTTCTTTTTGACCTTAATAAAAGAAAGCCCTAGAAATACACAGAATATTATAAGCGAAACATAGTTAAATTGTGAAAATCCGCTTGAAACAATATTAGTAAAGTCTAGCTTAGGAAGTACAACGCTTGCAAGAATTGTAAGTATTGCCGAACAAATTAATCCTAGCACAACGGGACGAACTCCGCTCATATAACCTTTAACAAGCGTACTATTGCTAAATTTTCTAATAAACACGCATACAAGCAACATTATTATAAAAGAAGGAAGAACCACGCCAAACGTTGCGACAAGCGCCCCCATATAACCCGCAAAAATAGAATTGTACGCCTCTTTGCAAGCGCTCATACCCACAAAAGTAGCAAGGTTGATTGCAAAAGGGCCGGGCGTTGATTCGGCTACCGCCATCATATTGAGAAAAAGTTCCTCGCTAATGTAAACGCCGACAATTTCTTGTCTAATTAAGGGAATCATTGCGTATCCGCCACCGATTGTAAAAAGCCCTATCTTAAAATAGTCCCAAAATAATTGTAAAAAAATCATTTGTCCTCCTTGTCGGCGGACGAATTAGCTTGTCCTAACTTATCTTTATTTTGGCTTGCGTCTTGTTCGAGCGTTTGTTTTTGACCCTCGCAAGAACTGTCTTGTTCTTTATTTGTTTGACCCTCGCAAGAACTGTCTTGTTCTTTATTTGTTTGGCTGTCGCAAGAACTGTCTTGTTTACTGTCAAGACTTGCCCTAGTTAGACATTTTTTGTCGTTAAAATAAGCATAGCCAACGCCTAAACAAGCCGATATCAATATAAGATATATTACATTAAATTTAGTAAAAGTTGCAACGGCAAAAGAAACTACAAAGGCAATATAAGTATAAATATTTTTGTTTGCCGTTGTGACAAGATTAATAAATACATTTACAATAAGCACGACAACACAAGCTCTTACTCCTGCAAATGCCGCCGCCACAATAGAATTTGCCAAAAATGCTTCTAGGCAAAAATATAAGCTAGAAATAATTATAAAAGAAGGACAAACTACGCCGATTGTAGCAAATAACGCCCCAAAAAAGCCCCCGACCTTGTAACCGATAAAAGTCGCAGAATTTACGGCAATTACTCCCGGAGTAGATTCGGCAAGCACAATTAATTCCATCATATCTTGTTTATTTGCCCACCCACGCTTGCCGGCTTCCCGCTCGATTAAACTAATCATAGCGTAACCACCGCCAAAAGTGAACAAACCTATCTTAAAGAATACGGCGAATAATTGAAAAATTGTCTTTATAGAATACTTCTTCATATTATTATTATATCAATAATATCTTAAATAATCAATGCAATTACAACAATTAAAAATGGACTGTTTGTAAAGAAAAAACCGCTCGCATTACGAACGGTTTAATTTGTAAAAGAATAATTATTAGATTAATATAAGAATATTTTATTTAAAAATGCTATTTTTCTTGGTTTGTAGTTGCGGTAGTTTGTTCTTCAACAACTTCTTTCTTGTTAGCAAACCCGCCTACAATTAAATTTGTAAGTATGCCTACTATTAAAGCCGTCGCAATGCTTGTGACTTTTACTTTTCCAAAGTCAAGCATAATTCCGCCAATGCCTACAACAAGAATTGCGCTTACTACAAACAAATTCTTTTCGTTGCCCAAATCTACTTCTTTAAGCATTTTTAGTCCGCTTACAGCGATAAAACCATATAAAGCTATGCAAGCGCCACCCATTACGCACTTAGGAATTGAATTTACAACGGCTACAAAGGGAGTAAAGAATGATAACACTACGCAACCGATAGCCGCAACAACAATTGTCCAAGTTGATGCATTGCCTGTAATTGCTACGCAACCTATTGATTCGCCATAAGTTGTGTTAGGGCAAGCGCCAACAAACGCCCCTGCGATTGAACCGATACCGTCGCCAAGAAGGGTTCTGGTAAGTCCGGGGTCTTTGGTCAAATCGGTGTTGATAATTGTGCTTAAATTCTTATGGTCGGCTATGTGTTCGGCAAATACTACAAATGCGATAGGCATAAATAATAAGGCTATGTCGCCGATTGCCACCCAATCAAGCAACCAACCTTGTTTAAAAGCTTCGACTATTGTAAACTTAGGCGCAGAGATAAACCAACTAAATACATTGCCCGAGAAAGCCGAGCTAAACGAGCTTAAATCAAGAACCTGTAAATATGTAACGTCGGCTACAATACCGATTACGGTAAATAACAAAGACACTATGTAACCGCCACAAATACCTATTACAAAAGGTATAAGTTTCATAGTTTTGTTGCCCTTAGCGGAGGAAAGTACAATAATAAAGAATGTTACAAGAGCGCAAATAATCGAAATAAAGTTGTAACCTGTTGTTCCGTTAAACATAGCCCAGTTGCCCGCAGTTGTTGATAAGCTCAACCCTATTAGAGCAACCGTAGGTCCAATTATTACCGCAGGCATAAGCTTGTCAACCCATTTTGTATGAGTAAATCTAATGATAACGGCTATTGCCACATAGATTAGTCCTGCAAATATTGCCCCGACTATTAAACCAAAATAACCATAACCCGCTGTTGCAGCGCCGGTCATTGCGCCCAAAAAGGCAAAGCTACTGCCAAGAAAAACAGGACTTCTTCTCTTTGTAAACAGCAAGTAAACTATACTGCCTACGCCTGCTCCGGCAAGAGCCGCCGATGGGTCTAGTTCTAGTCCGGTTTGCCAAAACACAATCATAGGCACAAGCAAAGTTGCCGCCATAATGGCTAGCATTTGTTGAATAGCGCAAATAATTGTTCTGCCCCACCCCATTTCCTTTGGAGTTGCTTTTACACCATAACGAATTTCCATAGTTTTTTTCTCCTTATTATGCGTTTATATTTGTTTATATTTAAACTAATCTTTTGTAAACAACGCTACGCTGTCAATTTTATCGGTTTCGAATAGTCTTACGGCTACTACTTCGTTAAGGCTAGTAGGAATATTCTTACCTACGTAGTCGGGACGAATGGGTAATTCTCTGTGCCCTCTATCAATTAAGACGGCAAGCTGAATACTTCTAGGTCTACCTAAGGCAATAATAGCTTCAAGCCCGGCTCTTACCGTGCGACCGGTAAAAATAACGTCATCGACTAAGATAATATCTTTTCCGGTGACGTCAAAATCTATGCTAGTGTTATTAAGTTGAGCCGAACTAGATAATTCGGTTAAATCATCTCTATATAGTGTTATGTCAAGTTTGCCACAAAGCACTTCTCCTTCTAAACTTGCTAACTTTTGACTAAGCCTATAACAAAGCGGAGCGCCCCTTGTGACAATGCCTACTAAGGCAATATTAGAAACGCCTTTATTGTGTTCGATTATTTCGTGACTGATGCGAGTTAAAGCCCTGTCTATTGCAATCTCGTCCATTAAAATAACTTTTAAATTCATAGTTCCTCCAATTTACATACAAAAAAAGTCTTGCAAGATAAACCTCGCAAGACAAAAGTAGTCTAACAAAAATATGGTCATCTTGCTGGTATCTCGTACCAAACTTAAAGATTTTTTAACTTCTAAGATATTATCATAAAATAAACTAGGTGTCAACATATTAACAAAAAGATTATTAAATATTTGCAAATTAAAAATAAAAACACTTGATTTTTACCGTTTATTAGTTTAACATAATACTAGCTTAATTAATAAGGAGAGCAAAATATGAATCTTACCATATTTGACCATCCGCTAGTCTCTCATAAAGTTGCCTTGCTTAGAGATGTGAAGACAAACAGCAAACAATTTAGAGAACTTGTGGAAGAACTAGCTATGCTTATGGCATTTGAAGCGTTTAAAGACATTCCCACCTATGAAGTAAGCGTAACTACGCCCCTTGAAACGACTAGCCAACAAGTAGTAGACGAAAATTCCGTAGCTATCGTCCCCGTACTTAGAGCAGGTATGGGTATGGTTTCGGGAGTACAAGCCTTGTTTCCAACGGCAAGAGTTGGTTTTGTTGGCTTATATCGTGACCACCAAACACTCAAACCTTGCGAATATTATTGTAAACTTCCCGACCTTAACGGACGAATTGCAATAGTGCTTGACCCTATGCTTGCAACAGGCGGTAGCGCAGTAGCCGCTATTGATTTACTTAAAAAGCACGGCTGTACAAGAATTAAATTAATGAATATTATCGCCGTACCCGAAGGTATTAACGCCGTACAAACAGCCCACCCCGACGTACAAATTTATTGCGCCGCAGTTGATAGATGTTTAAATGATATTGGCTACATTTTACCCGGACTAGGCGACGCAGGCGATAGACTATTTGGCACAAAATAATATTAAGACCTTATTTTAAGGTCTTAATTTTTTACTTTGGTATAATTTACACGGTTTTTAACAACCGATACTTTTGTTAACTTCTTTTATTTATTTCTTTTGTTAACTACTTTTATCAACTTCTTTTGTCAACTTTAATTAAAATCTTTGGTAAACTATTATTATGCTACTCGTCTACTTGGAACAGCTTTGCCATATTCTACGCTTTCAAAAATATCGGCTTTTGCGCTAGGATAATTTTCAAATCTATAATTGTCCTTATCCTTACCTATCAAGGTAATGTTATCAACCTTAATGTTCTTACCTTTGCCGACCGCATTTGTTTCAAAGTTAGCCGAGATATCGCCGATTGCAAGTATATCGCCATCGACTACGCCTTCTAATTGACCTAGACCTGCAAGTTCGGCTTTGGTGTTAGTATCATACATTTTATTTTTAGCCTTAATTCCATTTAAAGCTATTGCCTTGGGCTTAATCTCGCCACACAATTCGTTACATAAATAATAATTGCCTGCGTTTTTGCCTGTTAATTTAATGTTATAGGTAGAAATTTTCTTATTACCTACATTTTTGTCTTCAAAATAAAGTTGGTCGCACTCGGCGCACACTTCGTCGCCCTCTTTTACGCCAACAAGTTTAAAGTTGTCAACTTTAAGAGTATTTGAACCATCGTATTCCTTACAAATAACATTCTCAACTTTTAATTCCTTAGGCATTACTGAAATAACGCCTTGTTCTACAACCGTATTATACTTGTTTGTCGAGCCTAACAAAGCGTAAGAATTTGTGCGGTAAACGCCAACGCTATTTGTGGGAACATTTTTATTTATTAAAGAAACAATGTCTTTTTTGTCGCCATCGACTAAGCCGTTGATGTCATACTCAATTTTCGGCATTTCGCTACCATATTCGTAAGCCATATCTTTAACCTTAACTTTTAATATTGGCTTATCTATTTTTACATCGTAATTAGAATATACTTTTTTACCAACGGTCACTTTTACTTTATTGCTACCTACGTTTGCCTTAGTAAGATTATAGCTGTAAGCATTTTTGTCTGTGATAGGTTTGCGTTGCATTTCTTTTTCGTTTACATACCAAACAACTTCTTCTTTACCGTTTGAAGTCATTGATTTGTCGGCTACATAATTAAGTTTAACGCTTTCGCCATAAGGCGCTACCGCATTGCCGTTAATTTTGCCCATAACTTGCATTTTATTGGTGTTTGCCCCCATAATGCCAACAATAAACATCACTACAAGCGCAACAAGTAGCAAAAAAACCAAAACTCCGCCTCCGCCTTGACTATCATTATCGTAAGTTCTTGCCCTTTCGCCTGATTCTACGTTATAAATATTAGAACCCATAATAATAGGGTTAGAATTTTCGGTTTTGTCTAATGTACTTTGAAACCCTTGTTCTACGTCCTTATAAGGTAATTCGCTACGCTGTTGCTCTAAGCTAGAAGCTATATTTTGGTTAATTGCCGACTGCTCTTTAAGTTCCTTTTGTTCGGCGTTACTAGGTTTGTCTTTTTTGGTTGCCATTCTTTGCCCTCCTTATATTTTTTATTAGTATGCAACAGCGCTAAAAAAATATTTATGGTTAAAGCTATTAATTTTTCCTCAACAAAATTTAATATTCTATAACCAAAGAAAAACAACGTCAAGATTGCAAAGACAAAAATTATCGACTATATTAATATTCCTCAACCAAAGAAAAATCGATATTAAAGCGTTAACAAAATTATATTGAAAAAAAAATGTCGACTAAATTAAATTTAGTCGACATTAATTGTAAATATTAAAATTCTAGTCTAGGGCTTCAAAAAAATTAAACCTCTTGTCAATGTTAGAGAAAAAGAACCAAATAAGTTCCCTTAGCCCTTGTTTCTTTTCGGCTCGGTGTTTGTCGCAATCTATTACTGTGCGAAGTCCAAATAAAAAGCTAGCCGACATATTATAATAAAAATCTCGTCCAAAATTAGTGGCGACTTGGGGATATATGCGTTGCATACTAAGCGAAAATTTCTTTGCCGTAACCTCTATTAAAGCCTCTATGTAACTGTCAAAATGTTCTTTAAGTCCGCTCTTTACTATTGCAAGCTCTTGTCTATAAGCTAAGACATAGTCAAGCACTTTGTCGGGAAAAACCGCTAAGTCTTGCTCGCTGAGCGAAAAGTTAGTTTCAAATAGCACAACGCCGGCTTCTATCAAATTATTAGTAACCGCCAAAAAAAGAGCTTCCTTATCAATAAAATATCTGTAAATATTGCCTAGCGATGTTTTCGCAAGTTCGGCAATGTTACGAATAGAGGCGTTTTTGTAGCCCTGCTCTAAAAATTCTTGTTTTGCCGAAGCAAGAATACGGTTTCTTACCTCTTCCTTTAAATACTGCATATATACTGCCTCCCTACTTGTATAGTTTAGCATAAAGAAATACAAATATCAATAAATTATGTATTTATTAGTATATATTTATTTTATTATGTAATCAATAGGCGCATTCGAGTAACATTTTGTCGGCAAGTAAGGCTATAAACTCGCCGTTAGTAGGTTTTTCGTTGCTTGAATATACCTTTACTCCAAAAAGACTATTGATATTCTCAATTCTTCCCCTGTTCCAAGCTACTTCAATAGCGTGTCTTATGGCTCTTTCGACCTTTGACGAAGAAGTTTCAAATCTTGTAGCGATAGTTGGATAAAGCCCCTTAGTAATTGTATTAATAATAGAAGGGTTATCAACTGCGAGTTTAATGCCTTCTCGCAAAAATTGATAACCCTTAATGTGCGCAGGTATGCCTACCGATATAAATATATTGCTAAGTTTTTCGTCTAAGGTTTTGAATAAATCATTTTTCCCCATACTGCTTCTCGCCTTAGCTGACGGCCTTTTAATCGCATCGATTAAGGCTTGTGTATTATAAGGCCTAAGCAGATATTGGCTTACCCCAAGCTCATACGCTTTAAGCACAAAGACTTCGCTTTTTAACTCGGTTAGAACTAAGCGTCTAGGCGCAGGCGTTAACTGACCTAATTGAGTAAGCAGAGTAAAGCCGTCCATACCCGGTATCATAATGTCCGTCACAACAACTTCGGCATTTGTCTGTTGTTGCAATTCGACTGCGTTTGCGCCATCATCTACATTATAAACGACTTCGATAAATTCGCTGTCTTTAAACTGATTGGCAATAGCGACGTTTCCCACAAAACCAACTCTTGTTTTCATATTAATCTCCCTATAATTGAATGTAATTAAAATTTAACACACTGAATGGCAGAATTATAGCACTATTTTGTCGTTTTATCAATGATTTTGTACAATAATATTTCAATAATGAAAAATAAAGTTATTATTGTACAATAATAGCTTTATTTATATATAATAATCGTTATTAATGGTTATTTGTTACATTTTACATTGACTGGCTAATCAAATTTAAAATTTAATTATTTAGCGATTAGTATTTTGAACGCATTAGCTTTGCAAGTTACTGTTTGACTAACTTCTTGTTTGTCAAAATAGTCAACGTAGAGCTGGTCTAACGTAATTGTCGCCTCGGTAACACATACAATTACCAAAACTTTGCTTTCTTCTTGTTGTCTAATGTATGCGATATAGCCTTGACCGACTGAGTAAAGCTTGTATATACCGCCAAAACTTGGTAATTTGCGAAGTTGCCCTAGCAAAACATAGAAAGACACAAGTTCTTTATCCTCGTTTCCCCAGGGAAAGCATCTACGACAAAAAGGGTCGCCATAACCCGACAGCCCGGCTTCGTCGCCATAATAAATTGACGGAAATCCAATTAAAGTATATTGAAGTACAGTAGCGAGTAACAACTTTTCTCTTGCTGAGAAATATCGCTCGCCTTCGAGTATTCTTTCGGCAACTTCTTGTTTGTTGCTTCCGCTAAAAACTTGGTCGTACAACGCCGTAATTGCTCTTGCGGTGTCGTGCGAAGAAATAAGACTCATTAAATTATTAAGCACAAAAGAAGGATAATTGTTAATTAATTCGTCCATAAATTCGGCAAGTCCGTAGCTGTTGCCATTTCTAACGAAGTCAATTATGCAATCTTTAAGTTGATAGTTCATAACGCTGTCAAGTTGACCACCTTGAAAATATCTTCTGCGAACGCCATAAGAAATTTTGTTTGTAGCGTCCTCCCAAACTTCGCCGATAATAGCGCAATCGGGTTTAACGGCTTTTGCCCTAGACACAATTTTGTCAAGAAGGGCGTCGCCTATCTCGTCTACGACGTCAAGCCGATAGCCACTAGCCCCTAGTTTAAGCCACTTAGCTACAATGCCATTATCGCCTGCAAAATACTCTTGTAAACTTGGGCTAGCTTCGTTGTGGGTAGGCAGTGTTTTAATGCCCCACCAACTGTCATACTCGGTGCGTTCTTTGTTGGTGAAATTAAACCAGTCGCAGTAAGGGGAGGTCGTAGATTGATAAGCCCCAACGGTAGCGTATTTTCCATCTTTATTAAAGTATTTGCTACTGCTACCCGAATGGTTAAATACTCCGTCAAGTACGACTTTAATGCCTAGCCATTGCGCTTTTTGACACAAATCAATAAAATCTTGCTCGTCGCCAAAGGCGCTATCTATTGTTTCATAGTCTTCGGTATCGTATTTATGGTTAGAATACGCTGTAAAAATTGGCGACAAATATATTGTAGTTACGTTTAGAGAGCGTAAGTAATCAAGCTTGCTAATAACGCCTTTTAAATCGCCTCCGTAAAAGTCATTTGCAAATTTGCCGTTTACAGCAAGATAATTTGGGGTTGTTCCCCATTCTTTCGCTAGTTGGTCTTCACGCAACTTTACTTGACCGCTTTTACAAAACCTATCTACAAATATGTGATACATTACGCCGTTATTTAACCAGCTAGGAATAATATAAGTATTAGAATATACAAGTTGTTGGTAGTAACTAGGATTACAATAGAATAGTACGGCATTTTTGTTGCCACCACAGCCAAGATAAGCTGTCGTGCCCTTTCTAGTGACTGTAAAACAGTACCAATATAGTCCTTTTTTAAGGTCGACCGTGCAAGAATAATAGTCTTGCCCGAGTGCGCTATTGACTTTGACTAAATTATATTTTTGGTCGTTTTGACCGTCTAAATGAATTAGCAAAGACAAATAGACTACGCCTATTGAGCTATCGACTTTGACGCTAAATGTTAATTTACCAGCCTCGCAAGCTCCAACTGTGCTTTTATATTTACTATCTAAGGGATTATACTCAAAAAATTCCATTTTTATCGTTTTCTCCTATTAATATTTTGATTGTTAATTGGTAATTAGTTTTAAATAGGCTTTAAATTCCAAACTTGTTTAGCGTATTGTTCTATGGCTCGGTCGGCGGAAAAAATACCCGAACAAGCTATGTTATGCAAACACATTTTATTCCAGTTAGTCTTATCAAGGTAGGCTTTGTCAAGGCTTAGACAGGCTTTATTGTAAGAGTCGAAGTCCGCAAGGCACATATAAGGGTCGGGTAAATTGTCTTTAAGCAAATAATCTTTAATTACGCTAAAATCTTCTTTGTCAATACCACTACTAAGTAGGTCGATAGCTTGACGCAGTTGGTCGTTTACAAAGTAATATTCCATACTGTTGTAGCCTTCTTTCCATTTTTGACTAACTTCTTGGGCTGTCATACCAAAAATAAAAATATCTTTATTTCCCAGTTCTTGGGCAATCTCTACGTTTGCGCCGTCTAACGTTCCTAACGTAATAGCGCCGTTTAACATAAATTTCATATTGCCTGTTCCGCTAGCTTCTTTGCCGGCAAGAGAAATTTGCTGTGAAACTTCCGCCGAAGGCATAAGCTGTTCGGCAATAGTAACGCTATAATTTTCCAAAAAGACAACTCTAAGCATTTGGGAGATACGCTTATCTTTTTCAATAAGTTTGCCTAACTTATATATTAATTTAATTATTTCTTTCGCCATATAGTAACTGCTCGCAGCCTTTGCTCCAAAAATAAATGTTTGCGGAGTAATTACCATATTAGCGTCATTTTTAAGTTGGCAGTAAAGGCTAACAATGCGAATAGCGTTAAGAAGTTGGCGTTTATACTCGTGCAAACGCTTAGCTTGAACGTCGAAACGAGAATTTGGGTCGACAATTATGCCGTGTTTGCTTAGAGAATTACAAAAATCAATTTTATTTGCAAGTTTAATTTCGGCAAGTCTATCTAGAACGGCGTTGTCGTTTGCAAACTTGTTAAATTGACTAAGTTTGCTAAAATCTGTAATATATTCTTGACCGATAGTGTCGTTTAAAAGGGCGGTTAACCGTGGATTAGCTTGACACAACCACCTACGGCACGCAATTCCATTTGTGATATTTATAAATTTGTCGGGATAGTATTCGGCAAAATCGGCGAATAAGTCGCTCTTTAATATTTGGCTATGAAGAGCGGAAACGCCGTTAATGCTATGCGAGCCAACAACGGCAAGGTTAGCCATTCTAATTTGGTCGTAAGCTATTACCGAAGTAGCCGAAACTTTCTTCCAATCATTGCTCTTTTGCCACATTTCTTGACTTTGACGTTTGTTAACTTCCTTAGCTATATCGTAAAGTCTTGGAAGCAAACGCTGAAACAAGTCCTCGCCCCATATTTCAAGCGCTTCACTTAAAATTGTATGATTTGTGTAAGAACACGTCGCCGTAGTTATTCCCCAGGCTTTTTCCCAGTCAAAACCTTGTTCGTCAAGCATAATACGCATTAATTCGAGTATAGCAAGCACGGGGTGCGTGTCGTTTAAATGAATAGCCGCAACTTTATCAAAGTTAGACATATCTTTATAATATTTGAGGTGGTCGGCAACAATATCTTGCACTGCCGAACTTGTCAACAAATATTGCTGTTTAAGCCTTAAAGATTTGCCGGCTACGTTGTTATCGGCGGGATAAAGCACTTTGGTAATTATTTCGGCTTCGGCGTCTTCCTGCATAGCTTTAAGATATTCGCCTTGTGAAAAAGCTCGCATATCAAATCGTCTTTTGTTTCGAGAAGCCCAAAGCCTAAGCACCGAAACGGCTTGACTGTCGTAACCGCTTATCATTAAGTCGTAAGGGACGGCTTCAACTTCTTGATAGTCAACGTGAGTAAGAACCATTTTGTCGCTACGCCATTGTTCGCTTATTCTACCGCCAAAACGCACGGTTACCGCTTTGTCGGGACGCTCGGTAAGCCAAACAGCTCCGCCCGGCAACCAGTTGTCGGGAAGTTCGGTTTGCCAGCCATCAATTAATTTTTGTTGAAAAATACCATACTCGTATCTTAGGCAATGACCGCACGCAGGATAACCCAAACTTGCAAGAGCGTCCATATAGCAAGACGCAAGACGACCGAGTCCGCCGTTGCCGAGTCCGGCATCGCTTTCTTGTTCGTAAAGATTGTTTAAATCAAAGCCTAAGTCACTTAAAACTTGACTAACTTCTTGCGTTAGACCAAGATTAAAAAGATTGTTTTTTAAGCTTCTACCCAATAAAAATTCCATTGACAAATAGTAAACTCTTTTTTGTCCGTTACTCTTAAAATTATGGTTAAAAATTTTGCGTTTTTGTAATAATATGTTCTTTATTACAAGCGCAAGAGCATTATACATTTGTTTGTCGTTGGCTTCGGCGGGGCTTACTCCACAGCTTGCCGATAAACTGCCTTCTATTAATTGTTGAATTTGTTGCTTAGTCATTAATGTACCTCGTAATATATTTGGCGTTAGTCTAGTAAATAGTAATTTGCGCTAAGTGGCAATAAGTCTAATGTAATTTTGCCTTCGTTATCGGTAATAAAACTGCTCATTTGGTCGGTTGACATAATACAAGTAAATTTTGCCAAGCCATATTTAGTATATAACGTATAATTAGACCTAGTATCTTGTGAAAAATTAAATACGCAAAGCATAGTTTGGCTTGAACTTTTTCTCAAAAAGGCAAGCACGCCGTTATTGTCATTTGCTTGAATGGCAATAAATCCGTCAGGCGAATAGTCAAGCTCGAATAAACTCGGGTGGGACAAGTAAATATTGCCTAGACGAGCAAAATAATCTAGGTAATCTTTATGCGACGCATAGTCAAGTAGCAACCAGTCGACTTCTCTTGTAGGGTTCCACTCGATAAACTGCGCAAGTTCGTTGCCCATAAAATTAAGTTTTTTGCCAACTTGGGCAAATAACAAAGCCGAAAGCGTTTTTAATCCCCTAAACTTTTGCTGGTAATCGCCGGGTAATTTGCCTATTAAGGAACATTTACCGTGTACGACTTCGTCGTGTGAAAAAGGTAAAATATATTTTTCGCTTTGAGAATACATAAGCGGAAAAGTCAATTTGTTGTAAACTTCATAACGTTTGTCAAACGGAGCGCAAAAATACGATAAAGTATCGTTCATCCAGCCCATATTCCATTTAAAATCAAAGCCTAATCCGCCTTGACAAGTACTGCCGGTAACTTTATTAAATGCGGTAGATTCTTCGGCGATTAAAATACAATTCGGGCAAGTAGCGCTAATTGTGTTAGATAATTTGCGTAAAAAATCAATAGCTTCTAAATTATAATTACCGCCATATATATTTTTATTCCATTCGCCGTCGGCTCGGTCATAATCTAAATAAAGCATACTTGCGACTGCGTCAACTCTAAGTCCGTCAAAGTGAAACTCCCTAAGCCAATAAATTGCGCAGGAAATTAAAAAATCTACGACTTGGGGCTTGGCATAGTCAAAAATATTTGTTCCCCAACTCTTATGCTCCCTTCTTGTTTGGTCTTGACTCTCGTATAAGCAACTGCCGTCAAACTCAATCAAGCCAAATTCGTCTTTGCAAAAATGGGCAGGCACAAAGTCGAGAATAACGCCTATGTCGTTAGCGTGGAGAGTGTCGACAAGATATTTTAAATCGTCGGGGTTGCCGTAACGTGAAGTAGGCGAAAAGAAACCCGTAACTTGGTACCCCCACGAATCGTCTAACGGATACTCCGCAAGCGGTAGAAATTCTACATAGTTAAAGGACATTTTTTTACAGTAATTGCAAATTAATGGCGCAAGTTCTCGATAATTATATTCTATTCCATTGTGTCTACGCCAACTGCCTAAGTGCATTTCGTAGATATTTACAGGCTTTTTATCTAAACAAGTCCTCTTATTAATATATCTAGCGTCGCAAAATTCGTACAAACTTTCAAAAACAATAGAATTTGTGCTACCTCTTGTTTGCGAATACTTTGCGTAAGGGTCTGCCTTATATTTAATGCCTTGATTAGTTTCTATTACAAATTTGTATTGGTCAAAGTCGGTAGCCTTAGTAATAACCGACCAAACTCCGTCACTGTCTTTTTTAAGGGGGCAATTCGCATAGTCCCAGTTATTAAACGTGCCAAAAAGATATACTGCGTAAGCGTTTGGCGCATATACTCTAAAAACAAACCTATCTTTATCAAATCGGTTTGCGCCTAAGTAATTATAATCTTGAATATTTTTCACGTTCATCTATTGTATTTTGCAGTAAGGTCTGCAATCCTTTGCGCTTGAAGGCTAGATTGTTCTTTCGCCTGCGCCATATAATTGTCGTTTTTGTTTATAACGCCGTCAAGACAAGATAGGTCTTGCATATTTATAATAATTTCGTCCCAACTTGACGCAAATAAATCTTCAATTTGTGTCTTGACCTCGTTGATATGAGTTAAGTCGTCAAGACTTTTGTCAACCTCTAAGTAACAAACACAATTTGCATAACTGTTACGAGGAGAAATTATGTCTTTTTTAAATGTATTAGCCGTTGGAATAGCTAAATGAGTTAACATTTTTTTATATGTTTTACCAATGTTTTGAGCTTCTACAATTATTTGATTTTTTAGTCCAATCAGTAACTTATCAATAGAAAATCGCCTATTTGTAATAATTTTCTTAATTTTAGGGCGTTTAATATCTATCGCTACAACTTTTAACGTCATAGATAAGTCGTTAACTTTGATTATATCAAATAGCTGTTTAGCGTAGTCAAGCTTTTGACTTAAATATGTCGAGTTTGCTAACGCTTTATAGTTATAGGCAGGATAAATAGTGTTTTCGCATTTTGTTTTTGCCAAGTCTACCTTGTACTTAGGCAATTTATCACTGCCAAGCAAAAAAATATTTTGGTTAGCCCAAACATCGGCGCTTTCAAGCGGAACGCTTTGACTAATTTGCCCGATTAACTTAATATTTGCTTGCGTAGCTTTATTAAAAACTTGAACAAATTGCTCACGCAAAATGTATTGCTCAAATTTGTAGTATTCTATTTCTTCTTCGCAAAGTTTGTTATATTTAATTTTACCTTGCTCGGTAGCAAACTTGATGTCGTCGTCCCAATCTAGCCAAGATTTATTTGTCAGTAGCTTAACTGCGCAAAATAAAGCGTAATCGTCTAACCACTCTTTATTTAAATCGCAAAAGTCGTGATAGCTAGCTATGTTAGGTTGAGCAAAGTAATTTACATAAGCTTTGCTAAAAAGTTTGAGTTTAATTTCTCTTGCGTGGTCTATATCTAAGCAATTTTTCTTCTCGCAAACCAAATCTTGTTGGCAAAGTAACCCTTTCTCGACAAAATAATCAAGGTCAACTAACAAGCTGTCGATTGCAAAGGAAGATAAATATGTAATTGTTCCTATATCCCAATAACTTTGCTTAGCTACCGACAAAAATTTAATAAAACTTTCAGCCTCATAGCCCAAACTACCACAACCAAATTTGTCGGGCAAACTAGATATAGGCAAATAAAGTCCGCTTTTCATAGTAGAAAGCCTAGCGATAACGCAACAAGGAAAATACCTGCAAAATAACTGGCGCTATTGCAAATTAAAATGCTTTTTTTGCGCCATTTATAATTATATAATACTATAAAATAATCGGATATCATAAATAATGTCATTCCTACGGCAAAAAGAGTGGCAAAAACACTCTGTCTATACGTAGCTATGCAAATGCTAAGTAATGCGCAAATAGATATTGTCATAAGGTAAGCTACGACTAACCAAGCGCTATTGCCAAAACTAATAAGTTTAAGCCTTTGAGCGACTATTATAAGTATAAATAAAACAAAACACCCTAGTAGCCCCCAGCTATATGTCGTAAACGGAACGCCAAAAATATTAATCATATAAACTAAGGTTGCAAGTAAGGCAATGTTGCCTACATAAAAAATAATTCCGCCGTTGACTAGCCCTTCTTTTGTATTTGTAGTAACTAAAAAGATATCGCCTGCAAGCGTAAAGACAAGCCCAACCAACATTGCAATTTGAATAATCGGTCTAGTAAAGTTGAGGGCAGAGCCAACTACGGCTAAGGCGAAATAGAGAACGGCTAGGATAGTCTTAACAACTATTCTATTTGTACGATTTTGCCTAACTTCAACAAAGAAATATATAAATAGTAGTACCGCATAGACTACTAAAAATAGTATTTGATATAATTGCATTTGTTCCCCCTACTTTGTTTACGCAAAATAATTATATCATATTTTATAGTAACAATAAAGGTATTTACATAAAAAATCTGTCGCAAAATGTTGATTAAAAAAATGGGACTACCTAAGTAGTCCCAAAAAACAATAGTTTAAAAATTAAAATGCTAATTCTTTTTTTACTTCAATAAAGGCTTCGACGCAGTTGTCAATGTCGGCTTTTGTATGAGAGGCTGACATTTGAGTACGTATTCTAGCTTTATTTTGAGGTACGACAGGATAGTAGAAACCTACTACGTAGATGCCCTTTTTAAGCATAGCTTCGGCAACGTTTGCTGCAAGCGTTGCGTCAAACAACATTACAGGCACAATCGGGTGTCCTTGTCCGGCAAGCGTAAAACCAGCGTCCGTCATTCTTTGACGGAAATAACTTGCGTTATCCATTACACGTTTGCAAGAAGAAGTATCGTTTTTAAGAATTTTAAGAATTTCCAAAGTAGTAGCGGCTATTGAGGGAGCAAGCGTATTACTAAACAAATAAGGACGACTTCTTTGACGCAAAAGGTCTATGATACCTTTTCTACCGCTTGTAAAGCCACCAGATGCCCCGCCAAGCGCCTTACCTAGCGTGCCGGTAATAATGTCTACCCTATTAGTTACGCCACAGTACTCGGGCGTTCCCCTGCCTGTTGCGCCTACAAAGCCCGTTGCGTGAGAGTCGTCTACCACTACAAGACAGTCGTATTTATCGGCAAGAGCGCATATACCTGCAAGGTCGGCAATTATACCGTCCATTGAGAAAACACCGTCGGTTACAATAATCTTTTGTCTTGCGCCCTTATCATTTGCCTCTTTGATACACTGTTCTAGGCTTGCCATATCGTTGTTTTTGTATCTTAAACGCATAGCTTTGCTTAGCCTTACGCCATCAATAATACTTGCGTGATTGAGTTCGTCGCTAATTATAGCGTCCTCTGCCGTTGTGATTGTTTCAAATAAACCGCCGTTTGCATCAAAGCAAGAAGAATAAAGAATGGTGTCTTCGGTTGAAAGATAGTCGCTTAAACTAGCCTCTAATTCCTTGTGGACGCTTTGAGTGCCACAAATAAATCTTACGCTTGACATACCATAGCCGTATTTGTCATAGCTAAGTTTTGCCGCCTTAATTACACGTTTGTCGTCGCAAAGTCCTAAATAATTGTTAGCGCAAAAATTAATAACGCCCCTACTTGCAGTAGTATCGATAATGTTACTTTGCGGTGTGGTAATTATTCTCTCGGTCTTCCACAAGCCTTGCTCTTTGATACTGTCGTTAAGCGAGTCTACAATTTGTTTGCTGTTATTATACATTGATTATTCCCCCTTACTCCAATTTAATATTACTTTGCCACATTCTGCCTTATCCATAAGTTCAAATCCTTGAAGATAATCAGTATAGTCAAAGTGATGAGTGATAATTTTGCTAATATCTAGTCCGCCTTGTAGCATAGATGTCATCTTGTGCCACGTTTCAAAAACTTTACGACCGTAAATACCCTTGATGTTAAGTTGCCCAAAGATTATACGCTCCCAGTCGACTTGGGTATTTTGACTTAAAATACCTAAACAAGCTATATTTCCGCCATTAATCATATTCTCTATCATTTCGGCAAAAGCGTATTTGTTGCCCGACATTTCATAACCTATGTCAAAGCCTTCTTTCATACCCAGTTCTTTTTGAAGTTGCTTTAATGATTTATTAGCCGTATTTACGGTAATTACGTTGGGAACGACTTTTTTAGCTAGTTCAAGTCTATAATCGTTGACGTCGGTAATTACTACTTTTCTCGCCCCGTTATGTAGACAAATTGCCGAAGCCATAATGCCGATTGAGCCTGCGCCTGTAATAAGCACGTCTTCGCCGACTACGTCATAAGTAAGCGCAGTGTGAGTAGCGTTGCCAAACGGGTCAAAAATTGCGTACATATCTTCGGGTATTGATTTGTCGCACGCCCAAAGGTTAGCAAGAGGAATATTTGCATATTGCGCAAAAATACCTTGTCTGTTAACGCCAATGCCTAAGGTGTTATTACACATATCGAGTTGACCACGTCTACAATTACGACAAGTACCACAAGTAATATGACCTTCGGCGCTTACTAAATCGCCAACTTTGAAGTTTGTAGGTCTATCGCTCTTAATTTCTACAATTTCGCCTACAAATTCGTGTCCTATTACCATAGGAATAGGAACATTCTTCGCCGTCCATTCGTCATAACGGTAGATATGTAAATCCGTACCACAAATTGCTGTCTTTCTAATCTTAATTAAAGCCTCGTTTTGTTGTAAGAGAGGTATATCAACCCTTTCGAGTTCTAGCCCTTTGCTAGGATATCTCTTGACTAATGCGTCCATTTTTGGCATAAAAATTTGCTCCTTTGTTATATATTTTTTCACCCATATTCTAGCACACTTTGTAATAGTTTACAACTACGATTGAACATATTATTAAATATTTGCAAATATTTTTATTGAAGAAAATTATTAAATATATATAATTTTTTTGCGGCAAGCTATTTTAAATACAACTCAAATTATCTTTTTGCCAGTACTTTTTTGACAATAAAAAAATTCTTCTATACTGTTAAGATATAGAAGAATATTAATTAAAATTGCATACAAACTAGATTATTTATATTCGTCGCCAAAAATTTGTTGGTAACAATCAAATGACTTTTGTATTACTCTAATTGCTTCGTCTGCGCCCCTAACTTTATCTACGGCAGTTTCCATACCTTCAAGCGCCTTATAAACGGTAAAAAAGTGCCTTATTTCGTCAAAAGTATGACTGGGTAAGTCGCAAATATCCTTATAGGTGTTGTACATTGGGTCTGAAAAAGGTATGGCGATAATTTTTTCATCTAGTCTAGAATTGTCCATCATACTAATTACGCCTATCGGGTAGCATCTAACCATAACCATAGGTTCGATTGCCTCGCTAGAAAGTATAAGCACGTCTAGCGGATCGCCGTCGTCGGCATAAGTGCGAGGTATAAAACCATAGTTTGCCGGATAGTGAGTAGAGGTATACAGTATGCGGTCAAGAATAAGTAGTCCTGTTTCTTTGTCAAGCTCATATTTCTTTTTACTGCCTTTTTCTATCTCTACAACGGCTATAAAGTCCGTAGTAGATATTCGTTTTTTGTTTATTCCGTGCCAGATATTCATTTTTTCCCCACCTTATAATTGATAATTAATTATACTTAAAATGTATTGCCTTGTCAATAAATATTTTATACGGCTAAGTGGTTAAAAAGAGCTGTAAAAATAATTTTCTACAACTCTTTTTATAGTTAACTAATTAACTTGATAAAACTAAGTTTTATTTAACTTCTGCCAAAAAATCTTTAATGCGGTCAAGCCCTTCGTTTATCTTTTCAATGTTTGTCGCATAGGAAAGCCTAATAAAGTTTGGAGCTCCAAAACCCTCGCAAGGAATAACGGCAACCGAAACATTGTCGATAATCAAGCTTGCAAGTTTGTTAGCGCCATCTATTACTACGCCGTTATAGCTCTTGCCAAAGAAACTTGAAACGTCAACCATAATATAGAATGCGCCCTTAGCGTGAATAGCTTTAACGCCCTTAATTGTACTCAATTTCTCTAACATACGATTGCGACGAGCTAAGAATGTCGAGCGCATTTCGTCTAAGAAACTTTCGTCGCTATTTAATGCGACTTGCGAAGCATATTGCGAAGGAGTGTTAGCGTTACTGCTCTCGTGGCTTTGTAGTCCGTCCATAAGTTTAGCTACCCTTGTTGTGGGAGCTGCCGCAAACCCGATACGCCAACCTGTCATAGCGTAGGCTTTGCTCATACCGTTGATAACTATTGTGCGGTCGTACATACCGTCTAAACTTGCGATAGATACGTGTTTGTTACCATCATATACTAACTTTTCATAAATTTCGTCGGCTACTACCCAAATGTTGGGGTGTCTTCTTAGTACGGCTGCTATGCTTTCTAACTGTTCTCTTGAATACACTGCGCCTGTTGGGTTAGACGGCGAATTGAGAATAAGCGCCTTAGTCTTACTCGTAATGGCTTTTTCTAAGTCGCTTGGATTGACTATAAACTCATTTTCGGCAAGACAATTAACAACTACGCTTTTGCCTCCGCAAATGCCAACTAATTCGGGGTAAGTCAACCAGTAAGGCGCAAGAATAATTACTTCGTCGCCCTCGTCTACAAGCACTTGCAAAGCGTTAAATAACGATTGTTTAGCTCCGTTACTAACTACAATTTGAGTTTTGTCGTAAACTAAGTCATTATCTCTCTTAAATTTATCGCATACGGCTTGCCTCAAAACAGGAGTACCCGAACTTGCGGTGTACTTCGTCATACCTTTATCTAAGGCTTCTTTGCCGGCTTCTACTATATGCTTAGGAGTGTTAAAATCAGGTTCGCCCACGCCAAACGATATAACGTTAACTCCCTTTGCCTTTAACTCGTTGCTCTTTGCGGTAATAGCCAAAGTCAAACTCGGCGATACTGCAAGACATCTTTTGCTAAAATTTTCCATTTCTAACTCCTTTTTTGTTAAAAATACTTAAACTAAGTTGTTTAGTTTCTAAAACGGTTGATACTATTCTGTAATGACTGTTCCGCTCTTACCCGCAAGAGCAAGCGCTGTTTTTTCAAGATTGGCAATTACAGCTTGCTTATCGCTACCTTTTACAAATGATAAGGCGCTACTTACCTTAGGAAGCATACTTCCCTTGCCAAACTGCCCCTCAGCCATTAATTTTTCGGCTTGCGAAACGGTTAAAACGTCAAGGTCAACTTGATTAGGCTTGCCAAAGTTTATACTTACCTTGTCAACTGCGGTAAGTATAACAAGCTTGTCGGCAGAAATAATCTTAGCAAGTAAAGCGCTTGCAAAGTCTTTGTCTATTACTGCTGGTACGCCAACATATTTGCCGTCTTGTTCGATTACCGGAATACCGCCTCCGCCAACTGTAATTACTATGCAATTTGAGTTGATTAAAGTAGATATAACGTCTTTTTCAACTATATCGATTGGTAGTGGCGAAGCTACAACTCTACGAAAACCTTGCGCTCCAAAGTCCTTCATAATATAGCCGTTTTCCCTTTCGAGTATCTCAGCCTTTTGTTTGTCGACAAATGCGCCGATTGGTTTAGTTGGGTTAGTAAAGCCCGAGTCGTCTTTATTTACAATAACTTGGGTAACTACCGCTACTGCCGAACGAACAATATTCCTTCTTTTAAGTTCGGTTTGTAGAGCGTTTTGTAAATGATAGCCTATATAACCTTGACTCATTGCCCCACATTCGGGAAAAGGCATTATCGGCGTAGAGTTATCAACCTTATTAGCCGTTTCAAATACGCTATTTATCATACCTACTTGCGGACCGTTACCATGAGTGACAACTACGCTGTGTCCTTGTTCGATTAGGTCGACTATTGCCTTTGCGGTATTAATTACAAGTTCCTTTTGTTGAGTAGGAGTACTGCCAAGAGCATTACCCCCGAGCGCTACGACAAGTTTCATACTCTTTTTCTGCCCCCGTCTATTGTAGCTACCATAATAGCTTTAATAGTGTGCATACGGTTTTCGGCTTCGTCAAATACTTTACTATTTTCACAACGGAAAACTTCGTCGCTAACTTCCATTTCTTTTAGACCATATTTTTCAAATATATCTTTGCCAACTGAGGTTTCTAGGTCGTGGAAAGAAGGTAGACAATGTAAGAAGATACAATTCTTGTTGCCAGTCTTCTTATACATATCCATAGTTACTCTATAAGGTTCAAGCAATTTAATACGTTGCTCGTATTGAGCTTCTTCGCCCATAGATACCCAAACGTCGGTATAAAGCACGTCTGCGCCAGCTACGCCTTCTTCGACATTGTCTGTTAAGGTAACGCTACCGCCGGTTTGTTTGCAAAGGTCTTTCATTTGATTTACTAAGTCTTGGCTAGGGAATAATTCCTTAGGAGCAAGTCCTACAAAGTGCATACCGAGTTTTGCGCAAATTATCATAAGGCTGTTGCCCATATTATTACGAGCGTCGCCTACGTATACTAATTTAACTTGATTTAGGGGTTTGTCAACAAATTCTCTTATTGTCATAACGTCGGCAAGAACTTGTGTGGGGTGATATTGGTCGGTTAAACCATTCCAAACTGGTACGCCTGCGTGTTTGGCAAGAAGTTCAACTACTCTTTGCTCAAAACCACGATATTCGATACCGTCATAAAATCTACCAAGAACTTTTGCAGTATCTTCGAGAGATTCTTTTTTGCCCATTTGACTATTAGATAAGAAAGTTACGTTTGCGCCCTCGTCAAAGCAAGCTGTTTCAAATGCGCAACGAGTACGTGTGCTTGTCTTGTCAAATAACAAAACGATGTTTCTGTTTTCTAGACCTCTGCCTACTTTGCCCTGTTGTTTTTTGGTCTTTAATTCCTTAGCTAAGTCCAATAAATACATAATTTCTTCGGGAGTGTAATCCAAGAGTGTCAATAAACTTCTGCCTACAAGATTAATTTTCATAGTGTGTTCGTACAAAACGTACGACCTCCTTTATTATTTTCTTTCATTTCCATTATAACATTAAGCCGACAAAAATCAAGCAAAAAGCCGTCTGTTTTTTCCATTATTGTTAAAAGTTCTGTAACATTCTGTTACATATATAATATTTTATTTGTTAAATATTTTAAAAAAACTAATTTTATTTTGCTTAGGTATTGCATTCTAGCTTAAACTATGACATAATACAAAAGTATGAACATATTTTAAAGGAGATATTTTATGACACAACTTTACGGTTTTAATCTAGACAAAAAGCAATACATTAAAGAAGTAAATTCTTATGGCTATTGTTATACTCACCAAAAGACAGGCTTAAAACTATTTTATTTGCAAAATGACGACACAAATAAGTCATTTAACATCAGTTTTGCTACGCCACCTGCAAATAGCACGGGCGTTGCCCACATAACTGAACACAGCGTGCTATGCGGTTCGACAAAATACCCCGTAAAAGAGCCATTCGTAGACCTTATTAAAGGTTCTCTCAACACATTCTTAAACGCTATGACCTATCCCGACAGCACGTATTACCCTTTTGCAAGTCAAAACGAGCAAGACTTTATGAACATAATGGGCATTTATCTTGACGCTGTATTTTGCCCTAATTCTGTCAAAAGAGAAGAAATATTCTTGCAAGAAGGCTGGCACTATCACTTAGAGAACAAACAAGACGACCTAACAATTAACGGAGTAGTCTATAACGAAATGAAAGGTTCGTTCTCTTCGCCCGAAACATTAATATTTGAAGAAGTTCAAAAAGCTTTGTTTAACAACGCTTACGCAAATTGTTCGGGTGGCAACCCCGACTTTATCCCCGAATTATCTTATAAGGAATTTGTAGAATTTCACCAAAAATATTACCACCCCAGCAACGCTTCTATCTTTTTATATGGCGACTGCGATATAAATAAAGTTTTAGCCTTTATCGATAAAGAATATCTAAGTAAATTTGATAGACTAGACGTTGATTCTAAGATTATCCCCACCCCTGTTCCCAACAAATTTAAGACGGTAAATATCGCCTACCCGATTGGCGAACAAGATACGCTAGAAGACAAAACTTTTGTAAATATTAGCTATGTCGTAGAGCAAAACCCCGAAATAAATTTTGCTATGAGCGTTCTTGCTCAAATATTGTTTGGCACGGAGGCTTCTCCCGTTAAGCTTGCCCTTCTTAACAACAATTTATGCGGAGACGTTAGCGCAGACTTTGTAGATTCGCTACTTCAACCTGTGTTTACCATACAGGTTTCTAACACAAACCCCGATAAAGTTGAGCAAATTAAGCAAACTATATTCGATACTCTTTACAATTTATACAAAAACGGCATTGATAAAGAATTAGTCGAAGCTTGTTTAAACAAAGCCGAATTCGATTTAAGAGAAGCTAATCACGGCGGTTTGCCAAAAGGCGTAATTTATAGCATTGCTTGCTTATTTAGCAACCTTTACGGCTTAGACGCATTCGCTCCCCTTTATTACGAAGACGTTATCGCTAAACTAAGAGCTGAAATTTCCAACAACTACTTCGAAAATTTACTAGAAGAAAAACTTCTCAATAACGTTTTTGGCGCTATGGTTGTGCTTACGCCTCAAAAAGGCATTGGCGAACAAAAAGCTATTGACGACGCAAAAAAATTAGCCGAATACAAGGCGTCGCTTTCTAGTCAAGAGATTGACCAAATCGTAGCAAAAACTCAGGCTTTACAAGCGTATCAACAAGCCCCCGACACCAAGGAAGCTACAAATACTATACCGGTGTTAAGTCTTAGCGACCTAGACAAAAAATCAAAATTCCTACCCGTTGAAACAAATTGCCAAAATAACGTAACAATAGTTTCTCACCAAACATTTACTAATGGCATAGCTTATGTCAACTTAATGTTTGATACTTCTAGCGTCGCTCAGCAAGACCTTGCATATCTAGGTATACTAAGTAAAGTTTTAAGTAAATTAAACACCGCTAACCATACTTACGAACAAATATCTAAGCAGAGTTTAATTCATAGCGGAGGCATAGAGTTTAGCACAAACGCATATTCAAATAATGCTAACACTAAGACCTTCCACCCCTATTTAATAGCCGAATTTAAGGCTGTTGACGCAAAAATACAACAAACTATCGAACTTGTTAAAGATATATTATTAAATACCGACTTTACCGACAAGGCAAGACTATTACAAATTCTTAACGGCGAAGTAGCGTATAGCCAAATGTTTATGCTTCAAGCAGGACACTCGGTAGTAAGCTATCGTGTAGGCTCGTATTTTAGCCCGATTATGAATTACTTTGAAAAGACTACAATGTACACTTACTTTGATCTAGTCAAATCAATAGTAGCCGACTACGACAATAAGGCAGACGAGCTAGTCGCTAAACTAATTTCTCTTGCAAAGCAAATTATTACAAAACCTAACTTGTTTGTAGGCGTAACGGGAGCAA
Organism: Clostridia bacterium; assembly: GCA_036654455.1. Taxonomy (NCBI): domain Bacteria; kingdom Bacillati; phylum Bacillota; class Clostridia; species Clostridia bacterium. The sequence goes on from JAVVRZ010000001.1 coordinate 426,124, forward strand.
AAGAGCAAATTGAAGCTCTAAACAAAGCTATTGACCAATTAACAACAGCTTTGCCTGCTAGCCAAATTACTGCGCAACCTCAACAATTTACGGTAGATTGCGCAAACGAAGCTTTCTTAACCCCTTCTAACGTGCAATACGTGGGTCAAGGTTACAACTTTATTGACTTAGGCTTTAAGTATAGCGGTCAACTTCTTGTAGCTAGCACAATACTAAGAAGCGATTATTTATGGAATAACGTAAGAGTACTAGGCGGAGCTTATGGCGCAATGCTCAATATGGGTAGAAACGGCAACTTTGTCTTAGTTTCTTATCGTGACCCTAAGCTTGCAGAAACATATCAAGTCTATGAGAATATGCCTAAGTATTTGCAAGAAATTAACCTTACCGACAAAGAAATATTGAAGTATATTATCGGCACTTTCCAAAGAATTGACGCCCCTCTAACGCCTCAACAAGCAGGACAAACTGCAATAACATATTACATCAATAAACTTACCGCAGACGATATACAACAAACTCGCAACGAGATATTCGCTTGCACTAACAAAGATTTAGTAGCAGTAGCCGACTTAGTTAAGGCAGTACTGAGCAAACACGCAGTTGCAACTCTTGGTAACGCTCAAAAAATACAAGAAAATAAAGATTTATTTAAAAAATTAATCTAAATTTAATTCTTGTGTTAACTTCTAGACTTAGACTATTTAAATTTAAAGCAAAGTCTTAGTTTCAAGTTTCGCAAATATAGTTTATTTTTAACGCTAAAAATACCACCCTTTTTGGGGTGGTATTTTTTTAACAAAGAAATTTATATAAATTTACCTAAGCATTTTAGCTTTAATATTTATCAAAATATTTTAGTCTTTAAATTGTTTGATAATCTTTTCAACCGCATTTGTTAAGTAATCTAATTTGCAAGCTTCTATATCGCCTTTATCGCAAAAAGTAGCAAGATTTTGGTCTATTGGAATACTAGCTAGCAAGGGTATATTATTTTGCTCGGCTACTTTGTTAGTTTTATTTTGCCCAAAGACATATAATTTTTTGTTACAATCGGGACATAACACATAACTCATATTTTCAACAATGCCGATTACGGGTATCTTCATCATTTCAGCCATTTTAACAGCTTTTTGCACAATTAAGGAAACTAATTCTTGCGGAGAAGTAACTACTATAATACCATCGACTTTAATTGATTGAAATACCGTAAGCGGAACGTCGCCTGTGCCCGGTGGCATATCGATAAACATATAGTCTACGTCTTTCCAAATTATTTCACCCCAAAACTGTTTAACGAGATTAGCTATAATTGGACCTCTCCAAATAATTGGTTGCGTTTCGTCGGGCAAAAGCAAGTTAGACGATACAATTTGTATGCCCTTGCGACTTAATTTAGGATACGCTCCGTTGTCGTCGCCGGACAAACTGCCCGAAACGCTAAACATCTTAGGAATAGACGGACCTGTGATATCTGCGTCAAGTATAGCTACCCTCTTGCCTTTGTCAAGCATACCTACTGCAAGTAAGGCTGTAACAAGAGATTTGCCCACCCCGCCTTTACCGCTAACTATGCCTATTACGTGTTTAACGCTAGACTGTGGGTGAAGTTTTTCTTCTAGGCTACGTTCTTGACAATCTTCTTTGCAACTAGAACAATCGTGATTACATTCGCTCATTTTTCTACTTCCTTTTATATTCTTTATTTATATAATCTACTTTTTACTAATTTTTATCAATTCTATTTTTTTGTTTGGTTTTGTTTATTTTAATTTGCTTAGTTTAGCTGTTTGACATTATAGCTAAATAGTTTTTATCTAAACTAAGCAATTAAAAACAAATTTTTCGCAGTAGCGGTCTAAGCGGTCGTTGAAGTAGTTTAATTACTAAGCCAACCGTCAAAGCTAATATTACCGTGCCTTCTCTAATGCCTACGACTTTTCCAAATACAATTAGCGATAAGATAATCGAGCTAATTACCATAAAGACATCAACTAATATTTTAAAAGTGGAAAAACTAAACTTCTTTTGCTTTTTGGTAATCGCAAGCGCAAGCCCTTCGACAGGTAGAGGCAATAAATCGACCTCGACATATAAAAATACGCCAAAAGCGATTAGTATTACGGCTATTGCTAACATACCTAATTGTCCAAAATATGTTGGAAAGCAAAAACCGCCTAGAACTAATTTCCACAAGTCGCAAGAATATCCAAAAATTGTTGAAAATATTAATTGAAAAACATTATACCACGCAAATTTTTTGCCTAGAATGCACCACTGCAAAATCACCCAAACGGCATAAGTAAGCGTTATTGTAACGCTTAAAGGTATATTGGTTGCTAGATAAATTATATAGGGCAAGCTACTCGCCGCAGAAATACCTAAATTGCTATTGATTGCAAACGCTACGCCCAAACCTATAAAAATTAGCCCGACAACGTAGATAATTACCCTAAGAACAAATTTTTTAGCGCTTTTTGCTTGCAAAACTTTATTTACATTTTGCTTGTCAAAAACTTCTTGTTCTGGGTTTAAATCTACTTGATTTTGACAACCTTTTGGAATATTATTGCCTAAATCTTGGTCTATTTCTTGTTCGTTATGCAAATTTTTATTTGTCATTTTAACCTTTATTGTTGTTTTTGATAGGCTAATCGTTCTTGTCCGTCGGCAAGAAAAATTATTCCGCAGTAAGTAAAACCAAACTTAGCAAATAAGTTCTGCATCACCATGTTGTCTTTGTGAGTGTCTACTCTAATATTTTTAATTTTGTCAAAACAAAACTCTAAGCAGGCTTTTGCTACGCCTTTACTGGTTTGACTGCTTGCAAGTCTATGTATGACGCCGTATTTATCCTCATTGAGCCATTTGCCTATGATATAAGAGTAAGTAGAATCATTTGCGATTGTAAAGCAAAAGACTCCGCAAATTGTATTATTTTCAAGACAAACATATAAGTTAGCGTTTAAAATATCTTGCTTGATTATTTGCCTACTGGGATATACTTTTTTCCATTGATTAGGGTTGCCTACTTTGGCCATAAAGTCTTGCGCAGTAGAATAAATTGACATAATATCGTCAAGTTGAGAAATATTTGCGTATTCTATCTTCAAATTAGTACCTCTTTCTAGCAGTAATATAGCACAATAATTTGCCTAAGGCAACAACTACTCAAACATTTTTTGATATCTAGATAAAAACATTTTTAAAAAATTAATGTTCTCTATTTCTTCAAATTTAATTGTTTTAAGCTGATTGCCCTCTATTTGTTTAATATCGGCAAGAGGAATAGCCGTAATTATTGGCGAATGAGTAGAAATAATAAATTGACAGTTGTGATGCGTAGCGTATTCTTGTATAATATAGGCAAGATTATATTGATTTTGGTAAGATAATGCGCTTTCGGGTTCGTCAATTAGATATAGTCCGTTGTCACGCAAGCGAGAATTAAAGAAAGTTAAAAACCCTTCGCCGTGAGAAGAAGTGGACAATTCTCTTTTATACATATTATTTAGCTGAAATAAAGTCGAAGCGTGCGGTTGGACGGCATAACTTTTGGCGGTGTCGCTTAAAGAGCTACTTTCTATTTCATTAATTTGTTCTTTGGCTTCCTTTTTCATTTGACAAACTTGTTTGATATAATCAATAAAGTCTTCGGCTGAAAAAAAGAATTTTGTCTTTGGAGTCGCTCTCCGTTCGATTACAAAACAAGACGTTACTTTTGCTATATCTTCGTTTATGCTATAAGCCGACAAAGAAAAGCAACTGCTTCTTTGAGCGAGTATTTTAATTAAAGTAGACTTCCCTGCGCCGTTATCTCCGCAAAAAATGGTAACTGGGCTAGTAAAACTTATGCTTTTACAGTTGTTGACAAGCGGAATAAAAGGATAGTCCGTTTTAGTTAAATTGTTGTTGACAAGTTTATCAATAAACATTTTTGCTCCCGTTTATCGTTTATTTTGTTTATTTTAATAAGTATATTGTACCATAAAATTAATATCTTTTCAAATGATATTTTATATTAACTAAATAGTAAAAACTTAAATAAATGAAAAAAAGCTAAGTATTTTTCCAAAACATCTTGATTTTATGTGACATTTTGCTATACTTAAAACGTAGACAATATTATGTCTAAATCTATAATAATTGGCGGTGTATTATGCGTATTGAAGAACATCCTATATTGACTTTTCCAAAGGGGAAAATGGTCAAGTTTTATTTTTGTGGCAAAGAACTTTACGGCAAAGAGGGCGAGCCCATAGTTGCGGCTTTACACGACAATAATATCAAGGTGTTAGGCTATTCCAACAAATCACGCCCTCGTGGACTGTACTGCGCAATAGGTAATTGCTCGTCTTGCCTTGCGACTGTAAACGGAGAACCTAATGTTCGCACCTGCGTAACTCCGCTACAAGAGAATATGCAAGTTGAGATACAACACGGCAAAGGAGTGATAAAATGATTAACACAGATTTAGCCATAATTGGCGGAGGCCCTGCTGGTATGCGAGCGAGCGTTCAAGCGGCAAAGATGGGCGCAAAAGTCATTTTAATTGACCGTAACGCTAACTTAGGCGGACAACTTATCAAACAAACGCACAAATTTTTCGGTTCAGAAAAACAATACGCCTCAAAAAGAGGCATTGATATTTGTAAAATTCTACTTCAAGAAGTTTTAGATAATCCAAACATCACCATTATGACAAATGCAACCGTACTTGGCGTATATGAAGACGGCGTAATAACTATCGAACAAAACAACAAATATAAAAAAGTCTTTCCAAAGGCTATTATAGTGGCTACCGGCGCAAGCGAGAAATTTTTACCATTTGCAAATAATGATTTGCCCGGTATTTATGGCGCAGGCGCAGTGCAAACGCTTATGAATGTTTATGGGGTTGCTCCCGGAAACAAAGTTGTGATGGTAGGCGCAGGCAATATAGGCTTAATTGTAAGCTACCAACTACTTCAAGCAGGCGTTTCGGTAGTAGCGGTCATTGACGCTGCCCCAAACATAGGCGGTTACCTTGTTCACGCTAGCAAGCTTGCAAGACTAGGCGTGCCTATTATGACTAGTACGACCATTAAAATGGCGCACGGCGTTGACTGTGTTGAAGGAGTTACCCTAGTCAAACTTGACGCTAATTGGCAAGAAATTCCTTCTAGCGAATTCTATCTTTCTTGCGATAATTTATGTATTTCGGTAGGTTTAAGTCCGCTATGCGAGTTACTCTATCAAGCAAATTGTAAAATGAGCTATGTTTCTACCTTAGGCGGATTTGTGCCTATGCGCAACGAATTAATGCAAACTTCAATACCTAATATATTTATAGCCGGCGACGTTGCAGGCGTAGAAGAAGCTAGTTCGGCAATGGTTGAAGGTTCAATCGCAGGGCTTACGGCAAGCAAATATTTAGGCTTTAATATGCCCGACTACGAAATGACTTTGCAAGATTATTTAAGTCAAATAGCTACGCTTAGAAACGGTCCAATAGGTAAAAAAATTACCCAAGCGCTTGAACAAGTTAAATTAGGAGGTAACGAATAATGTTAGAAAAAACTGGTATCGCCGAACAAAATTTAATTGACCAAGTTATTCCTAGTCAAATAAGGCTCTCAAAAGGCGCTGTGGCGGTCGTTGAATGTTTTCAATGTATTCCCTGCAACCCTTGTTACACTGCCTGCGTACGTGGAGCGATGAAGAAATTGACCGATATAAACGATAGACCCCAAGTCAATACCGACATTTGTAACGGCTGTGGAATGTGCCTTACAAGTTGTCCGGGTCTTGCGATATTTATAGTTGACTGCTCTTATAGCGACAAAGAGTGCTTGATTAAACTTCCTTACGAGTTCCTTCCCCTACCAAAAGAAAACAGTTTTGTAACCGCAACCGACCGTAGCGGTAAACCCGTTTGTCGAGCCAAAGTTGTAAAAGTTACACTTTCGGCTAGACAAGACCGAACCGCTATAATTAGTTTAGTTGCGCCGAAAGAATTTGCTAACGTAATAAGATGTTTTAAAATCGAAGATATTTATTCCAATAACACAATCATTTGTAGATGCGAAGGGCTTACCTTAGGCGAATTAAGAGAGCTTATTCGCAAGGGGTACACTACTCTTGACGAGATAAAGCGTATTTCTAGGGCGGGTATGGGAGCTTGTCAAGGTAGAACGTGCAGGCAACTTATTATGAATGAAATTGCAAAAATTACCAATGTCAAACCGGCAGACCAACTTATGTCGACTTATAGACCGCCGGTAAAACCAATTAAATTAGGACTACTTGCAACGGAGGACGACGACAATGAATAAAAGCGCAAGCGTAGTAATTATAGGCGGAGGTATCTCAGGCGTATCAATCGCTTACGAACTAGCCAAACGAGGACAAAAAAACATAGTTCTACTTGAAAAAAATTTTTTAGCCAGCGGTTCGACGGGCAGGTGCGGAGCAGGTATTCGTATGCAATGGGGTACAAAAACTAATTGTTTGCTCAGTAAATTTGCAGTAGAAAAATATAAAACCGCAAATCAAGAACTTGACTATGAGTATGATATCGAATTTAAACAAGGCGGTTATTTGTTATCGGCTGCGACCGAAAAAGAAATGTCGCAATTTAGAAAAAACGTCGAGCTTCAAAATAGTCTAGGCATTAATAGTAGAATGATTACGCCACAAGAGGCAAAAGAAATTATCCCCTACATTAACACCGATTATATGATAGGCGGAACATTTTGCCAAGAGGACGGACACTTAAACCCTTTCCACACCACGCAGGCTTATGCAAATGCCGCTACAAGGTTAGGCGTTACCATTGAGAAGTTTACCGAAGTTATGGGTATTGAGGTCAAAAACGGCAAAGTTTGTGGCGTAAATACCACAAAAGGCTATATCTCAACAGATACTGTCGTAGATTGTTGCGGTGGCTATTCGCAAAATATCGCAAGCCTTGTAGGCATTAAACTTCCTCTTTATACTCAACGACATCAAATACTTGTCACCGAACCCGTAGAAGAACTGCAAGGGCCTATGTTTATGGGCTTTGTTCACAACATATACATACAACAAACCCCAAATGGCAGTTTTATAATGGGACGAGGCGACGACAACGAGCCTACTGACCTACGTATAACAAGTAGTTGGCAATTTCTTGAAGAAATGGCTAAAAATTGCATTAAATTATTGCCTTTGCTTAAAGAACTTACAGTAATTCGTCAATGGTCGGGGCTATATAATATGTCGCCCGACAAACAACCGATATATGGCAAAGCGCCCGAAGTAGAAGGTTTCTTTGTCGCTGCGGGTTTTTCCGGACACGGCTTTATGTTTGGACCTGTAACCGGCGTAGTTATGGCGGATATGATACTGCAACTACCGCCCGAAGTAGATATTTCGGCTATGCCTTACGATAGATTTACTACGGGAGATTTATTTGTCGAACCAAGCGTAGTATAAATAAATTCTTATAGTTAAACTGTTTAAATAGCTACGCTTATGTGTTATAACTATATAGACCTAGTTATAGTTTTACCATAATTATAATAAATATTTTTATTTTTAAAGGAGATAATAATGAACGGACATTTTTCAGTACCTATGCCAAGTAACGAACCAACCTATTCTTACCTAGTCAATTCCCCCGAAAGGGCATCTTTAAAGGCCGAAATTGCTAGGCAACTTGCTACCGTAATTGATATTCCTATAATAATCAATGGCAAAGAATATACAACAGAAAATGTTAAAACGGTTAGAATGCCCACTCGACATAGTCATATTCTTGCAAATTTGAATATCGCTACGCCCGAACTACTTAAACTAGCTTGCAAAACTTCAATGGAAGCAAAAAAGGACTGGGCAAATATGGCGTGGGAACATAGAGCGAGTATCTTTTTAAAGGCTGCCGAGCTTATTTCTCACAAATATAGAAATTTACTCAACGTTGCAACTATGCTAGGACAAGGAAAAACAGCTTATCAAGCCGAGATTGACAGTGCTTGCGAGCTAACCGACTTTTTAAGATTTGACACTTATTTTGCCGACCAAATATATAAAAATCAACCCAACAATAACAATAATGTTTGGAACCGTATGGAATACCGCCCTCTTGACGGTTTTGTATGCGCAATTAGTCCATTTAACTTTACCGCAATAGGTGGAAATTTACCGTGTAGCCCGGCAATTATGGGAAATACTGTGGTTTGGAAACCCGCTACGACTTCGGCGTTATCTAACTATTATGTAATGAAAATTTTAGAAGAAGCCGGAATGCCAGCAGGCGTAATAAACTTTTGTCCTTGCGTAGGCAAAGACGCAAGCGAATTTATTCTGTCTAACCCAGATATGGCAGGCTTCCACTTTACAGGCTCTACCTCGACTTTCCAAAATATATGGAAATTAGTAGGCAATAATATAGCAAATTATCGCTCGTATCCTCGTCTTGTTGGAGAAACAGGCGGTAAAGACTTTGTATTTGTACACCCTACGGCAAATGTTGATAATGTTGTAGCCGCCTTAGTTAGAGGTTCTTACGAATATCAAGGGCAAAAGTGTTCGGCAGCTAGCAGAGCCTACATACCTCAAAGTTTGTGGCAAGAAATAAAAGAGAAACTACTTGGCGAGATTGCAAAACTAAAAATGGGCGACGTTACCGACTTCGACACGTTTTTAGCCGCAGTAATCGACAAACCTTCTTTTGATACCATTAAAGGTTACATCGACTACGCTAAACAAAGCAAAGACGCAACCGTTCTTTGTGGCGGTTATGACGACAAAATTGGTTGGTTTGTGTCCCCTACGCTAATTCAAGCCCACCGCCCGGACTTTAAAACTATGGTTGAAGAAATATTTGGACCGGTGCTTACGGTTTATATATATCCCGACGAGGAACTTAACCAAACATTAAAACTTTGTGATACTTCTTCAATGTACGCTTTAACAGGTTCAATATTTGCGCAAGACAGACTAGCGTTAATACAAATGGAGCAAGCGCTAAGCAATTCTGCCGGCAACTTCTATATAAACGACAAACCTACCGGCGCAGTAGTTGGTCAACAGCCCTTTGGCGGAGCAAGGGGTAGCGGTACAAACGACAAAGCAGGCAGTATTCTAAACCTCTATCGTTGGACAAGCCCCCGCACGATTAAAGAAACATTTTTGCCTAGTAACGACATAACTTACCCCTATATGAACCAAAAATAAATATGTTTTGGTTAAAAAACAAGATATTATATTTTAAATAATATTTTTAACAATAACTAACTAAACAAGTTTGTGTTTCTAACAATGTAAAAACTTCTAAATAAAACAAAGGGCGTCTTAAATTTAAGACGCCCTTTAATTAATTTAATATATTTTAATTGATTACCGACGCATTACAAAGTGGTCAACGCCGTGAAAATTTCTCTCGCACATTAAAGTAAAACCTAGATGTTCATAAATAGACATATTTACCTTAGTATGCGTTTCAAGTATTGACGAGCGGTCGCCTACAAGTTCGTAAAGCGTTTTTTGTAACAATTTTTTACCACGAGCCTTAGGGTCGATACATATATTTTTTAAATAAATATCTTGCGGTTTAATATACTTTTCAATCGCCTCTTGACAAAATTGCGAATATTCTGTGCCTAGTTTGCAAGCCTTGTTGCCTACTGTTAGGAAAAACGGAATAGAGAAAAAGGGGTTTGCTAGCAAACTTTTGTATCCTCTTGAAATGTCTTCGGGGCGTTTTACTGTCGTTACTAAGGAAAAATCAGCATTTGCATAAGTATAATCTAAGCCATCGTAGACTTCACAGCAAAAGGTGTAATATATTTTTTTGACAAAATTCTTGTCACGCTTAAATAAAAGCGAATATAGCGGATAATCTTTGAAATTTTCAGCTAAAATATATGCGCATTTTTTAAAATCTTTTTCTTGAATTTTTTGCAAAATGCGAGGTCTTTCAATTTGAATTTGGTCTATTCTGTTTACTTTGGATTGATTAATTTCAATTTCCTTTTCTTGATTAGCATTTTGTGGCATTATAATTTTAGCGTTTTCGTCTTGTTTTGCGTTTTGACTTAAAATTATTTTGTTTGGTTGTGATTGGTTAATGTCCTTTTCGTTGAATTTGTCTAGCATTTTAGTTTTTTCTCTCTTGGGTTATTTGAACCCGATATACATATATTTTCTACTAAGCATTGCGTTTTTGCCTTACTAATACATAAAAACGCTCATATTTACTTAATATATTTGTATTTTAACATAAAAAAATTTGACTGGCAAGCAAAAAATAACCCCCTTGTAACCAAAAACGCTTTTAAGTAGAAGTTAAAAAATAAAAATAAATTACAATTTAAAAAAAGATATACTTAACAAAATATGTTCGAGTTACTTTATCGTAACTCGAACATATTTCTGGTCAGGGTGACAAGAATTGAACTTGCGACCTCTTGAACCCCATTCAAGCGCGCTACCAAACTGCGCTACACCCTGTTAAACTGCCTTGTTGGCAGTTTGTAAAATTATAATTTGTAAATATCGTCGCTACTCTCAGGCTTAAATATACGATTATTCTTAATCTCGGTATCGCCTAAAATTGCGTTCTTCTTTAATTTGTTAATATATAGGTAACCTAAAATACCGCACACTATAAGAACAACAAAACATATTGCGCTAGCAAACCAAGGACTAAGCCAAAATTTGGCTACCATTTGCTCACGAGCTGTTATTATATTAGCCTCAAATTGTATATTTGTCAAGATATTAACAACACAATTTGACACAATTTCTATTTTTTTGAGATAGTCATCGCCTAAGGCTTTAAGCCCGAATTCGAGAGTATCGTTTGGCGTGTGCATAACATTATTGCTAGTTACGCTACTTTCTTTGTAGCCTATTGCGGTATTATAATTGCCCGAAAAAATCGAAACTGTTGGAATATTGACGCTTCTAAAACTAGAATTGTCCGAGCTTTGCGCCATTTGGAAATAAGGATAAGTTCCTAATCCGCTAAAACCGGTTATAATGCCTTTACTGATAGGCTTTGCATAGGTCTTTATACCGTAAGCGTTGTTGTTTGCAACGTCGACAAACATATTATTGTAATCGGTATTGATGTCTTCGGCATAAAAATACACGTTATCGCCCATTGAAATTGAGTCAATATTAACCATTAAGGCAATATTATCTCGTTGGGTAGTAGATAGATTAGCAACATATCTTAAAGAACCTAGCATACCAAGTTCCTCAGCTCCAAACGCCACAAAAACTATGTTAAATTTGGTTGTAGAAGTTGCGATTGCCTTTGCAATAGAGAGCAAAGCAGTAATTCCACTTGCATTGTCGCTAGCTCCGTTGCCTACGTTTACGTTATCATAATGAGCGCCAATTACAATTTGCTTTAAATTTGGGCTTGTTATCTTTGTTGAAGCTACTACATTATATGACGTAGCTATCAAACCGTCTTTTTGAAATTGAAATTCTTCTATTTTGCATTCTAGCCCATAGCTTAAAAATTTATCTCTTAGATAAATGCTAGCGTTTTTTTCTCCTTCGCTACCAGCTACTCTTGAAGGACAAGCCTCTAAAAAGTCGTTTAATATATCAAAAGTTGGAAAACTAGTATAGTCCTTATTTTGTTGAATTTCATTCGGCTGAGCTAGGCAAAACGCATCTAATGGAACTAAACTTAAAGTAAGCGTAATCGCTAAAATAATCAATATAATCTTTTTCATATTACGCCACCAAGGTCGCAACGCTTGTCACGCCAAAATACACAATAAATAAAATGAGCTCGCACTTAAAGAAATGAGGTTCGTTTAAGTTGTTAAGATACAATTTTTTAACAGTTTTGTAGAACAATATAGCGCAAATTAGCGTAGCTATTAATGGTATAAGCAGTTGACCCCAAATATGAATTATAGGTGTAATATAATATAATAATTTTAAAACGCCCATAATTAAATGTCGCAAGACAAAAAATGCCGTGACAATTAAGGTAAATTCTGCTTTTGGTAGATAATAAAGTCTACAAAAGTTGATTATAACGCTTACCATTATCATAAGTATGCCTAGCATACATATACCGGTAACTACTGCGACTAATGGAACATACCATAAACTGGCGGTAAAATCTACAAAAATCATACTCATGTAGTCTACAATGCCACAAGTGTCATACCAAAAAGCAAATACATAGGTTACTACGAATGCAATTCTAATAAGCCACGCCGAGAGAGCATATTTTTCTCTTAATTTTTCAATCATTTTTGCTCCTTATTTATAAGTTAAGTAACTGTAAAACCAAAATCTTAATGTGTTGTTCGTTTAAACGCATTGCGCCGACTTCACAATCTAATTTGTAGAATATATCTAACGCATGTTTAAGTTCTTTTGCCGTATATTTTTTTGCCGAACGCTTAGCAATTTCAATGGCGAATTTATTTACCGACATCATTTTTGCAATTTCAACTACGTCAAAGCGAGATATTGAGGCATAAAACATTCTTCGATAGGCGTTATACAACATTCTATACAAGTCACGAGGCTTTTGCGTTGGCAACATAACTTCAAGTAACTGTAACGTTCGAGAAACATTTCTTTCGCATAAGCTATTTGATAGGTCGTAAATTTGAAATTCTATCTCTTTATGCACAAAAGCGTCGACAACATCAATGCTAATATGTTTGTTGAAGGCAATCAATTTGTTTGCTTCGTTAGATATTCTTGACATATCGCAAAGGCAATAGTTTGCCATTTGTTGTAAGGCGTTACGGTCAAAAGAAATATCGGCTAATTTAAACTTAGCTTCTAACCACTTTACAACTTCTTCGACGCTAAGCCTACTACAATCTACGCAAGGAAAATTGTAAGATTTGTAAAAGTCTTGCGCATCTTCGACAACAAATATAAGACAGCAATCGTTGTTGGGCTGAGAAATATAGTTATCTAGGCGTTTAAATTTAGTTAGACTAACCGATTTGCCCTTAGCTTGCTCGGCAGTCTTAATAGTTGGGTTAAAGTCTTTAACAATTACGACTTTTTTAGCAGAAGCGAAGGGAAAAGTCATACAAGCTAAGACTACTTCGTCTATGTTGATGTCGTCACCACAAAAAGTTTGAACGTTCATTTCGGGCAAATTAATTTCTAACGCCTGTTGAATGTAAGTCACTGCTGTTTCACGTAAGTATGCGTCCTTACCTTCGACTAATAGGACGGGATAAAAGTTGCTTTTTAATGAATTCTTTAAGTCGGCAAATTTCAAAATTATCCCTCCTTGTTTTTAACGCTACAATCTTATTTTTAGTTTACCATTATTTATGAAAATTGTAAAGTTACCAAACTGAAAAGTATCGAAAATATATTCTCCGCTATCAAAAGGATTAAAAATTGGTATATTTTGATAATATTTAGCTATTGTGTTAGCATCATTTGAAGCAAATACTGCGTCGACGCTAGCAAGACGCTCGGGATAAAAGTCATAAGTGTCGGCGAGCAAAATTCGGGCCTTACAAACGGTAATCATTATTTGTCGAGCGTCGCCATAATATATCGCTCTAATTACATCGTTTGAATTTGTTTGTAAACAGGCTACTTGATTGAATTCTTTTAGAGTTTGGTCTACTTCATAATTTAGGTTACCCGAAATTTTATAGATATTTGTAACTTTAAATTGTGATAAAATAGCGTGAATAGTACGGCTAGAAGCAACCGAGTAATTTTTAATATAGAGATTAAGATTGTTACACTTGTACCTATTACAATGTTTTTCGAGTATATCAATATCCTTAGTAGAAATAAAATCGCTTAAAACATAAATGTTATTTTCTTTTGTAGTTGCCACCACGCAATTTGCTTGTTCGCCATAAAAATAAACTGCGTCGACATTTTGTTTAGGCAAAGCGTCAAACACCGATAGACCTATTGTAACTATACTTAAAACGCTTAAAATTATGGACTTTTGTCGTAAGGTAAAATTGAAATATCCTCTATATATCAAAAGAATTAACACAAAACAAATAACGCCCGAAGTCAAAGGCGGTAAAATAGCGTAAGAAAAGGGCAATTTTGTAGCCCACAAAGCTAAAAGCCTAATTAGTCTTATAAAAGTCTGCGGAATAAATAAGATGTACCCTATAAACGGCAAGGGCAATAGCCCAACAATTATTGTCCAATAGCCAAACGACAGTATAGGAATAATTAAAATATTAAGCAACACTCCTATAAAAGAAACCGTACCATAAAACCAAGTTAAAATAAAAAATGTTCCTAGCGTTGCGCCTACGCTGATTATAATCGTAGTTAAAACAAAATTTAATATTTTATTTACATTATACTTTTTAAGTATTCTTCTCGTACAATTTGAAAAAGTCGCAATACCAAACACCGCCCCTACCGACAATAAAAATCCGCAGTCAAAAATATAAAATGGCTCTATTAACAATACGACAAAGCTAGCTATTGCAAGCGAAGTTAACATATCGGTTTGCCCGCCTAGTAATTGTACGGCAAGCATAACTACGCACATTACGGTAGCTCGTGTAACCGAAGGGGTAAAACCAATTAGACAGCAATAGAGCAACAGCGGAATTATCGTTAAAAAGAAGCGTTTTACTTTACGAACATTTGCTTTTTGTAAAATAAAACTAATAATAGCCACCAAAAACCCTATATGAAGTCCCGAAACAGCTAGAATATGAGATATGCCACCTTGTCGAAACGCATCTTTATCAGCTTGCTCCATTTGCGAAGTATCGCTAAGCACAAGCGGTAAAGCAATCGAGGCTTCTTCCTTGTCCATATATTTGTATAAAGAATCTTTAATATATCCTCTAATACTATCAATTACGCCTTTATTTGCAGGCATTGTCTTAGCTACGTATATTTTATTTGCCGTATATTTTACGCCTTGCTTATAATGATAGACGTCAATGCCATCTTTAAATATATTGATTGAAGAAACGTCGCCTACGCACTCAAATTTATATCCAATTTCAAATTCAACCGAATTTGCATAAGCGTGGCAAAAAGGATAAACATACAAACTAAGATTTCCGTCAAGTTTAAATTTGTCTCCTCCGTTATCAATTTCAACATCTTGCAAAACTAAATAATTATACTCTTGATTGCTGTCTTTTGTAATATAACCGCTGATTAATACTCTATCAAAATTCTCTTTTTTAGGAGCGACGACAAGATATCTAGCAAAATAGTTAGCAAAACCGCAAGAAATGGCAAGAACGCACAAGCTTACAAAAATTATAGCGTTCTTTTTCTTTAATATAGCAAAGACAACAAGAAAAATTAGAAGTAAAATTGCAGGAATTATGGCATAAACTCTACCATTTGTAAATAAATAACCGCAGTAGACGCCTAATGTAAATATTATAGCAAGAATTACCGTCGGGCGAAAATTTATAAATCTAGCTTTCATAAAGCGTCGCCTATGTAAAATCTACCTTTAAGATAAGAAAATTCGCCTAGCAACTCAATTAATTGCTGTTTATTATCAAATTTATTGTATCTAGCCAAATAGTCAAGTATTAGGTCGATAATTTGCCTATCAATTTTTTGTTCAACTGCGACTTTTTCAAAAGAACGACTATTGACGTTGATTACGAATACAATTTTTCCATAATAAAGATTGTTAAGGTATAAATTACGCTTTGAAGTATCTATTTCTTCAAAATAGTCATAGTTAGTAATAGCGTCTTTAAGAGGTTGCGCCTTTAAAAGAAGCTCTTGATAAGTCGTCCCTGCCGTAAATTCGTAGTAACCCTCATGTTCGACAGCTCCGCCAATATAAATAGTGTAAACTTCGCCCGAATCGTATCCAAAAGTATATTCAAATTGTTTGTATGTAAAGTTATCATAAGTAAAAAAGACAACAATAATATTTACAACAAGAATAGCCAAAAATACGCTAGCATAAATAATTATGGACGTTTTTTTCATAAGTAAAGTCGCCTATATTTAGGTTAAGTGAAAATAAATTATATATTTTTTGTTACTACAATGTCAATACCTAATCCTAAACAGTTGCTCAAAACAACGTCGCCAATGCTTACGGGGTGGGTTAAAACAACATCTTTAAGCAAAGCTAAAATGTCAAATAGTTTATTTTTAGGCACTTCGGCGCTACTCTTTACAGGCACAACTTGATTAGTATTTGTTTTAACAAGGCTTGTCAACATTCTTTTGGGCAATGAAAACTCTTGTTTTGCGTAAATTTCACCACGCTTACAAGTATTTCCCGACACAATAAGTTCCTGACCTACTTTTTCAACCGTTATTTGACAGCCCAAAGGACAATTAATACAAGTAAGTTGCATAAATTAAACCTCCAATTTAACTATTAGGTCGTTGGTAATTGCCGACTTGTCTAGTTCTACGCTGACCATTTCGCCGGGCGACATTACTAAGTAAGCTCTACTTAATATCTTTTGCTCGCCACAATAAATTACAAGTTTTGTTGATTTATAAGTCTTATCTACCCTTAAAAACAGTTTAACTTTGCCTTCGCCTTGACAAATTTGTTGAGGAAGGGCATATCTTACGCCATTTGCGACCGAAACGGCAAATTTTTGAGTAATAGGTAATTTATTTAAGGCATATAGCCCAGCGGATTTGCCTGCTAAAAGTCCTTCTGCGGAAACGTTATCGACAAGGTCGTGAACGTGTAGAGTATTGCCACAAGCAAAAACTCCGCTGATTGAAGTTTGACGATTGTCGTCTACAATCGCCCCGCTAGTTATGCGGTCAAATTGCATATTAGAGGAGGCTACAAGGTCATTTTCGGGAATAAGTCCAACTGAAAGTAACAAAGTATCACATTCGACTATGCGTTTAGTAGATTCTATCACACGCATTTTGTCGTCAACCTCGGCAATTTCAACTGCCTCGACACGAGATTTGCCAATTATTCTTGTAACCGTAGTAGAAAAATATAGCGGAATATCAAAGTCATTAAGACATTGTACAATATTACGCTTTAATCCGCTAGAATATGGCATAACTTCGCAAACCATCAATACTTTTGCGCCTTCAAAAGTCATACGACGAGCCATAATTAAACCAATATCGCCCGAGCCTAATATGACAATTTTTTTGCCGACAAGATAGCCTTCGATATTACATAGTCGTTGCGCAAGCCCTGCGGTAAAAACTCCGCTAGGACGGTCGCCTGCTATATTAATAGCGCCTGCCGAACGCTCTCTACAACCCATAGCTAAAACAACGGCGTTACAAGTGATTTCAAGTATGCCTTTACTTGCAGAAACTACCGTAAGGCTCTTTTGCTGTCCGTCAAGACGCATATCAATTACAAAAGTTGACAACATTGTGTCAATATTAGCGTCGTTGACCAAATTTACAAATCTTTGCGCATATTCTGGACCGGTAAGCTCTTGCTTAAAATAATGTAGGCCAAAGCCATTATGAATACATTGATTAAGAATACCGCCAAGTCTTGCGTCACGTTCGATAATTAATACTTTTGCATTTTGTTCTTTGGCGGATAAAGCGCTAGCTAGCCCCGCCGGACCACCGCCAACGACTACGACATCATAATGTATCATAATTCCTCCTTGATGTTTGCTAGGATAATTTCGCTACCCTTGCCAAGTTTGGTGACTTGCCGTAATGGAATTTTTCTCTCTCGGGCGATAATTTCCATAACACGTTGAGTACAAAAACCGCCTTGACAACGCCCCATACCAACACGCACTCGGCGTTTAAGGGCGTCAAGTGAACTCGGCTTTAAGGGCGAATTTAATGCGTCGACAATCTCGCCTTCGGTTATGCGTTCGCATCTGCATACCATCTTTGCATAAAGCGGATTGCTTTCAATTAATTTAGAAAATTCTTCTTTGGTCATATCTCTTGTCAACGGCCTATGCAAACGAGGCAAAAAGGTCGGCTTTTTTGTCATAACAATATTTGTCTTAGGCAACATCACTTCTGCAACGTGTAGCGCAATCGCAGGGGCAGAAGATAGCCCGGGCGAACAAATGCCTGCAAGCGTAATTAAATTATCCTTTTGTTCAATTACAAAGTCACCGCCAAACGATGCCCTTACTCCCGCAAACACACGTATGCTCTTGCGAAAGTTAACATTCTTTAACATTTCGCTAACGCTTGCTTTAATATAATCAAGTCCGCTAGCTGAAACTGCGGTATCATCGCCGTCGCTAACGGCAATAGAAGTAGGTCCAAGTATAACGTTTCCGTCTGCCGTAGGCGACACAAGCACGCCTTTGCCACGTTGGTCGGGCAATGGAAAACAAGTATGCGTGTAGTTCTTACGCTCCACGCTATCTAATATAAAGTAGTCGCCACGAGTATATAAATAGTCAATTTTGCTACCGCCGGCAAGAGCGTTAATCTTGTCTGCGCCGTAGCCTGCGCAGTTGATTAAAACCTTGCAATCGTAGACGCCCTTATTTGTTGTCACTTTAAAGCCGTTGTTTGTGCGTGTAACGGCAGTAACCTCGCTTTCGAACATTACCTCAGCGCCATTTATTACAGCTTGTTCGGCAAGCGCAATCGTCATTTCGTAGGGCGAAACTATACAAGCGCTAGGGGCATAAAGTCCGTAGCAAATGCAATCGGCTATGTTTGGCTCTTTTAAAAGCAACTGCTGTCTATCAAGAATTTGTAGCCCCTCTACTCCGTTAAGCAGTCCCCTTGCAAGTAGAGTTTGTAGCCCCGACAGCCCGTCTTCTTTTGCAAGCACAAGCGAACCATTATTAATTAGAGGCACGCCAAGTTCTTCTGCAAGCGCCTTGTACATCTTATTGCCCAAAACGTTAAACTTCGCCTTTAATGAGTTGCAAACGGCGTCGTAGCCGGCGTGAACTATACCGCTATTTGCCTTAGAGCAACCGCACGCAACGTCTTCTTCCTTTTCGAGCATAAGCAATCTAAGATTAAACTTAGATAATTCTCTTAATACGGCAGAACCAACAATTCCTCCGCCGATTACAATGCAATCATACATAAATTACACACCTTTAAATTATTTTTCGAAGTCATTATAACAAATATTGACAATATAGTAAAGAAATATGGCAAGTGATTATTAAAGACTGATAAATATAACAATTATTATAAATTTTAATGCAAAACAAAATTGAAACAATACAATTAACCAATATTTGGACAAAAAAACAACCCGCCTTACCTGTCACTACGCATTAAATCAACCTGACATAATCAGGTGGGTAATCTGTCTTAGATTTCTGTCTTCCACTGGGTCGTTTGACCACGCTAACTCAAATATGAGCCGTCGAGGCGTGACATAATGTTAAGAACTCAATTTCCCTTATTTACTTTGTGGTTGACGCAAAAAGCTTAGCCAACAGTTCAAGCGGGTCTACAATTATTATAGCACAAAATTTTTAATTTTACAATATTTTAATAAAAAAAGCTTAACCAAACGGTTAAGCCAAAGCGACAACGACATTATAAAGTTTAAGAAAATTTACAAGACCATAAATACCGTAAAACAAATTAAGACCAACGCACGCTATATATATCCAAAACACAACGCCATCTCGCTTGATATTGTATCCGTACCATTTAAAAGCCATTGAGGGCGAAATAAATATATCGCTAAAAAATTCCTTAACACGATAAACAACGACTTTAAACGCCTCGTTGAAACCACCGCTAAACATAAATGCCAGTACAAACAGCGTACCTACTGCGCCGGCAAAACACATCGCTTGGTAGAAATTAAGCTCTACGCTAACTTGTGGTTGACAAGCGAGAAATAGGCCGTATAGTATAAAAAATAATACGATTGGTATGCCACAGGCAACGGCTACAATTATAAGCACGCCCTTATAGGGCTGTTTTTTCTGTTGATCTTCGTCCATTTGTACATTATAGCTGTATTATCAAATTTTTGCAAGATATTAACATAGTATTTCACCAAAAATTAACAATATAGTATATACTATTCCTCTTTGGCATTCTCTTTGGGCTTAATTATTAAACAACGCAAATTAGAATTGTTCTCTTTGCCCTCAATCAATCTCATTATATTCTGTCTGTGCTTAATAACTATTATTATCCACACTAACGCAACCGCTGTTATGCTAGCGATTGCTACGCTAGAAGTAATTAATTCGTTGGAAATTACAATACAAATGGTGTAAATTAGTTGCCCGGTCAAATGCAATAGCGAAAATACGCTTATTTTGTCACAAATTAAGATAATTATTACCCCTACGACAAGTGCGCAAATCGTAAACCAAAAGTGAATTATCAAAAAGAACCCTAAGCTTGTAGCTACGCCTTTGCCACCCTTAAATTTAAGAAAAACCGGAAAAATATGTCCGCAAACTGCGCAAAATAACATAAAGTAACTTGCAAATACAGCAAGTTCAAAACTGCCAAACAAAGCCTCTATTAAGTATTTGCCCACAACGGCGGCGACTATGCCCTTAGTCATATCGCAAATAAAAGTAAGGGCGCCTAGTTTGTAGCCAAAAGAACGCACAACGTTAGTCGTGCCGGGGTTACCGCTACCGCACGCCCGAATGTCTTGCCTAGCAAATCGCTTTGTAAAAATAATTGCGTAATTAATATTAGATAGCAAGTATATGGCTATGCCAATTAACGCTAGTTGCCACCAATAATCAAGTATTATCATATTTAAAACCTCTATTAATGAGAAATATAATACCATAATTGACCTAAATATGCAAATTATGCAGTAATCAAATAAAAAAAATCAATAATAAAAAAAATATAGAAAACTTTTCGCTTAATTTTTCATTATTAGTTTCTTATAAGAAAAATAGCCTATTATCTTATTAATCTATCTAAAAAAAATATTTCAAGATATTGTCAAAGACTTGCGCAAAAACTCAACTTATGATATAGTACAAAAGCGTAAATGCTTTACGCCTCCATGGTCAAGTGGCTAAGACGTTGCCCTCTCACGGCAGAATCAGGGGTTCGAGTCCCCTTGGGGGTACCAACAAAGAACACACGAATAATTTATTCGTGTGTTCTTTTTCTCTTGTTAAACAATTATCTCAACGCTATTGGTCTTAGCTTGCGGGCTAATAGGCAAATATTAATTGTATCGCCTAAATCGTATTATAGCGTTAACTTCTAGCGATTAAGTTATCTTGCTATACTGAATATGGCAATGTATAGAAACCGCTAGCGTAAGAGATAAGGTCTCCTAATACATTATATCCGTAAACCGTAATCCAAACTTCTAGATTAAAGGTTGTTGTGACTTTTGCGCCCTGGATTAATCTATATTCGCCACAGCCATCGAAATAATACGCTTTTGCATTATCGGCGTTATTTAACGTAACAAGACCGAATGTTGAACCAAGCGGTAAACCTTCCTTTAATGTGTCGGTAGTTAAATATTGATTGCCAAGGCTAGCGTCTAATTTTTCATACATCTTTAATTTCTTAAAGCCGGTATTAAATTCATAATTTAACGCAAATAGAGAAGCGTTAATATTCTCATTGAAAATCATTACCGGATAAGCTCCCTTATACTCATTATCCTTAGAATTAAAGCTATGAGTAGTGACTGACAAACTAACGCTATAACTTACGATATCTTTGTTTGTGTGCATAAACTTAATCTCACTATTAAATGGTAAGTTTGATAGAGTGTTGTTATAAGCCGTTTGGGCGTCTGCGTCTAATAAGCTTGCTACATCTGTAAGTTTATTGCCTGTAAAATCAACTTTTGCGCCTACTGCGTCAAGATTTGCTTGCTTAATAGTAGGCTCAATATTGCCGTCGCTAGATGTTGGAGTTTTTCCAAAGTTAACTCCGTCTCCGGAAAATTGTACTCTATGTGCGATCGCCCAAATACCATTTATCGCAATCATGTTAGTTTTGATTGCTTGTATATTATTCCATAATCTTACCGTTGGCTGACCATTAGTAGTTGTTAGAGTTATTTTACACTCACTTGCATACCCAATTAGATTGCTTGCATACTGCCCAATAGAATGGACAGTAACGTAGGAATTTACATTTGTAAAAGTACAATTTGTCGCTATCGCCTGTCCTTGTGGACGAGCGGTATAACATATAAATACGCCGTAGTATGTGTCACGCGTTAGTACTTCTCCGTATACGTTAAGGTCTATAAACTTAGATTCTGCTTTTTTCGCCACAACAGGATAAAGAGCGCCGTTAGTTCTTACAAGCGAAGCATTTCCGCCTAAAAATACGCTACCATTACGTATAGCGATTATTTCTGCGCAATTAACCAAATATGTCTTAATACCGCTTATTGCAAATCCGCCTAAGTCGATATCAGCATTCTTGACCCAACCAATGCTTTTGTTACCGCCATCGGCATTAAAATCGATATTATTTGTAAGCTTATAATATGTTTTTGTAGCTCCGTCTGCTTTTGCGTCTTCTGTTTTAGATATTTTTTGCCATTGTTCGGTAGTAGAAATAAGGTAAGGATTATTTTCCGTACCATCGCCATCGGTAAAATCAGCGGTTAAGCTAGCGACTACAAGATATTCGTAATTTAACTTAAATTGCGGGGCTGTTTTGTAATAGATAGTTGCAATTCTTTTGCCAACAGTAGTTAAATTGAAGTTATCTACGACAATATTTGCGTCGTTGCACTTAATGGGATGTTCCGTACCATTTTCCGTTGTAATCTTCAATTCAATAGCTGTAAGGGCGGTTGTTCTGTCTGCTTCATTTGCGCTTTTTTGATATTTAATACTTGGGGCGCTAACAAATTCAATCTTTTTAATGTCTTGTAATGTGGCGCAAGCAAATAGTCCGCACCCTATGACTAAACAAAGCGTAATCGCCAGTAATTTTTTTAGTTTCATAATGTTTACTCTCCTTATTTTTTTATATTATTTTTTGATATATCAAGTCGCCATTATAGCGAATTTTTATAGTGTAACCCGTGTAGTCAGCAACCTCTGTATTCGTAAATAAATATGTAGTATGGTTTACACAAGTCAACGTGGTAGAACCTGTTTTTTCTAACGTTACGACATATTTACTAAGGTCATTTAAATTGGTTAGATATTGCGTATAATAAGGCAAACGTATCTTAACTATATTTGCGCCTTTTGAGATAGATACTGCGGTAAAATAGCCGATTTTATCTAAATGCCCTATTAACAAATTACGAGAGTCGTAAATTTTGCCAACATAAACTATGCAGTCGGTGACAAACGTTCTGTCAAAAGTAACCGAACTTGCAATGCTTGGCATACCCGCTGTTTCTAAGCAAGGCAATATTTCGGCATAATTTTTCCCGTCGGTTGGCGCTTTTACAGTAGTCCCCCACGAATAAGACTTTGCCACGTTGACTTGTATATTATTAAGCTTCTCTGCCGATTGATTGATTGCCCCCTGCTCATACAACACATCGCTATTGTTAACAAATACGTTAGCGCCTATTAGGGTTGAAAAAGCGCCAACACAAACGATTTTTACGCTATCGGGAAGTTTTATGGTTGAAAGAGTAGTCGAGTTGCCAACAGTGCTATACAAGCTTACGCTTTCATATTTGGCGCTTGGTATAATTGTAACGCCTAAGTCAAATACGATATTGCTCGCCATTCTCAATTCATTTCCTCTTTGGGTAATTGTATTGTTAGATTGCGAAATATATATGATTGGGTTTGTAGTAGGGTCAAACTTATCTAAGTGAGCTTTTACGCTTTGATTAAGTTTGTTTGCCGTAGTTTGCTCTGCAACGCCTGCTATAATAGTAGCAAAAGACGTACTTATATGGTCTGCATAACTTCTTATTTGCTTAATTGCATTAGAAATGACGTTGTCGCCAAAGTCAAAATATAAGTAGTTTTTGTCAGTAGACAAAGCCGAAACATCGTTAGCGTAAATCGACGTTGTCTCCGCATAAGCTTGATTAGGCGTGTAATCATAGGCTAATTTAACGCTACCCTCTATTGCGGTCTTAGTGTTAGCTAGCTTAACTTCGCTACGAACGGTATCATACCAAATAGAGTTACCCGACGAACTAGCTGTTGGGGTTAAACCGCTTGCAACAATAACGTTGTACGCAGTGTGATAATCTATTGACTTTAAGCCTGTCTCTAATTTATAAATACCTAATTGATCGTTCATATTTGTAACGTTGGTTGTGTCGTTGCTAACCCTAGCTCGCTCTATTATTCCGCCAAAC